>CBDUZI010000010.1:0-45482 GCA_965371665.1 uncultured bacterium | reverse complement strand
CCCCCAGCCCCCTTTACAAAAGGGGGAGAATGACTAAAGTCCGACAGGCTCCTAGTGTTATGTTTCATAAGTATTTTGAATTTTTGTTTTGTCATTCCAGCATGATTTTAGCCGGAATCCAGGAACTTTATCCATAAAAAAATAATGTTTTTCTGGACCCCGGCTAAAATCATGCCGGGGTGACATATTAATATTAATGAAATTTCTGAAACACGACACAATCCATTCTACCACGGAAAATGCAAATTCAAGGAGCTTTTCATTTTGCCTAAAACCACCTCTGAAAAAACCTCTCCCATGATGGAGCAGTATCAGCGCATTAAGGCTGAGAATCCTGATGCTCTGCTTTTCTTCCGGCTGGGAGATTTTTACGAAATGTTCGGAGAGGATGCCAGGGAAGGGGCTCGTTTGCTGGAGATCACCCTGACCGCCCGCGCTTCGGGCGAGGGCCGTGCGGTTAAAATCCCCATGTGCGGAGTGCCGTATCATGCGGTTGAGGTTTATATTAACCGTCTGCTAAAAGCCGGCCGCAAAGTCGCGGTGGTGGAACAAATGGAAGATCCCCGCAAGACCAAGGGTATGGTCCGGCGGGAATTAGTGCGCATTATTACCCCTGGCACCAAACTGGCTCCTGAGAGCCTGGAAGCCAAGCAAAACAATTATTTAGCCGCCCTGTGCGGATCCCAGGGAAAATTCGGGCTGGCCGCAGTAGATATTTCCACCGGAGTATTTCTGGTTACGGAATTTTCCGGTCCCCAGGCCATGCCGGGATTACTGATGGAATTAAATCGTCTGCGTCCTGCCGAGATACTGATGCCGGAAGATGTATCATTGAATGCAGCGCCGTCCGGAGAATTCAATGCTTTTTATATCACCCGCCGGGAAGGCTATCAGTTTGAACCCGGGGCAGGCCGCGCTCGCTTGATAGATCATTTTGGCACTAATTCCCTTGATGGTTTTGGCTGCGGTGATTTTTCCCTGGGACTGGGAGCTGCTGGGGCGGCTCTTCATTATTTCTCCGAGACCCAGCGCGGAGCTCTGGCCCATATTCGCAAATTGACCCCCTATTCAGTTCATTCGCATATGCTCCTGGATGAAGCCACCATTCGAAACCTGGAATTAATCCGAAGTTTGGCCGATGGTTCGGGCCGTAATACTCTTCTGGAGGTGCTGGATTACACCCTAACCGCAATGGGCGGACGGCGTCTCTATACCTGGACTTTGCGGCCTCTGATTTCGCTTCCCGAGATTAAGCAGAGGCAATCCGCTGTAGCAGAATTGGTGGAATCCATTAAATTACGCCAATCCCTGGCCGGGGTTCTGGGAAACATGCATGATCTGGAGCGTCTATCCGGCCGGATCGGCGCCGGAACCGCCGGCCCCAGAGATCTCAAGGCCTTGGTTGTCACCTTGCGGCGCCTGCCGGAAATCAAACAAGTATTGGCTAAAACATCCTCGGAACTGCTTTCCCGGATTATCGTTCGTTTGCCGCCATGCATTGAAACCAGGGACTTGCTAACCAGGGCCATAAACGATGAACCGCCGCCTTCTATCCGGGAGACTGGAATCATACGTTCCGGCTTTAACCCGGAAGTAGATGAACTGCGGTCTCTGACCAGGGAGGGGAAAGGGTTTATCGCCTCTCTTCAGACTAAAGAAAGGGAACGCACGGGCATTGCTACGCTCAAAGTGGAATTCAACAATGTATTCGGTTACTATATCGAAGTCACTAAGGCCAACTCCAAAATAGTACCGGAGGATTATCAGCGCAAGCAGACCCTGGTAAATGCGGAACGATATATTACACCGGAATTGAAAAAATATGAGAGCAAGGTGTTAGGCGCCCAGGAAAAACTCCTTGAACTCGAGCAAAAATTATTTATTGAAATCCGCGCCCAGGTGGCGGAACAATTGCCGGAAATTCTTCAGGCCGCGGATCTGACGGCTGACCTGGATGCCATATTCTCTCTGGCCGAAACCGCGGTCCGCAATAATTACATCCGGCCTCAGGTTACGGATGAAAATATCATTGAAATCAGCGAAGGCCGTCATCCGGTAGTTGAACGTTTGACCCGGGAAAAGTTTATACCCAATGACATTCATCTTGACTCAAAAGAGAAACAAGTACTTATTATTACCGGGCCCAACATGGCCGGGAAATCCACATATCTGCGGCAGAATGCCCTGATAGTAATCATGGCCCAGATGGGCGGTTTTGTCCCTGTGGCCAGTGCTTGCCTTGGCATAGTAGACCGCGTTTTTACCCGCGTAGGAGCGGCTGATAACCTGGCCGGCGGGCAGAGCACCTTTATGGTCGAAATGAACGAATCCGCCAACATTCTTAACAATGCCACGGCCAGCTCCCTGGTAATACTTGACGAGGTGGGCCGGGGAACCAGTACTTTTGACGGCGTATCAATTGCCTGGGCCGTAGCCGAGCATCTGCATGATATAATCGGCGCAAAAACGCTTTTTGCCACCCATTATTATGAATTAACGGAATTATCACTTTCCAAAGAGCGGGTGAAAAATTACAATATCGCGGTGCGGGAATGGAAAGAAAACATAATATTTTTAAGGAAAATCGTGGAGGGAAGCGCAGACCGCTCCTATGGCATTCAGGTAGCCCGCCTGGCCGGGCTGCCAAAGGAAGTTATAACCAGGGCCAAGGAAGTGCTGGCCAATTTAGAACAGGTTAATTATAACGAATCGGGTAATTCACGTTTGGCAACTCACGCTTCAACCGAAGCTGCGGCCTCTCCGCAAATAAGCCTTTTTGAAAATTCCCAGGTTCTGGAATTTATCCAGGAACTGAAAAAGCTGGCGCCGGAATTCATGACTCCGCTGGAAGCTCTAAACTGTTTGGCAGAGTTGAAGAATAAATATGCGGGAAAAAGGGAAGATCGGTAAAGTCTACTTTAAAGCTATGGCCGCCTATTGTCGCATAATACCCGGAATGTAGGGGCGTTTAATTAAACGCCCCTACACAAAGGCGCAATCATACATTCACGCCAATGAATTTTTAAGGCTGGGGCCCGGGGGAATATTTTTTTTTTATTTACGATATTGAAAAGACTTTTATTTTTCTGAAAATCCCATTACAATATCAAAGTTAAATAAAAATGAGGAGTGAAATAATATGCTTGAAACCGAACGATTAAGTCTAAGCAAGGAAATCGAGGATCTAGCAGCACACCATAAGTTTAAGCGTGACGGGCTTCTTCCCATCCTGCAAACCATAAAATCCCAGCATAATCATATCAGCGATTTTGCCATGCAGGAAGTCGCCCGGATGCTTAAAATTCACCCGGTGGAAGTATATGGCGTGGTCAGTTTTTATTCATTCCTTTCCACCAAGCCGCAGGGGAATTTTGTAATCCGGTTGTGCCAGACCATTTCCTGCGATCTTGCGGGTAAAGACAAAGTAGCGCGCCAGCTTGAGAACGAGTTGGGCATTAAATTCGGAGAAACTACTAAAGACGGCCGTTTCTCCCTGCATTGGGCCAATTGCCTGGGGTTATGCGACCAGGGGCCGGCCATGCTGGTTAATGATTATGTGTTTACGCAGGTAACCAGCGAGAAGGTTTACGATATTCTCGAGTGCTGCCGCCGAAGTTTCGGTATTTTTTCCGTAGAGGGAGACAAAAAAATTAAATGTTTTTCCTCCATTCAAACAAATATAAAGGGCGATAATCAAAAAGGAGCCTTTTCCAGCCTGAAACCGAATCAAGGACTGGAAAAAGCTTTTAAGCTAGGACCAGGCAAAACCATTGAAAAAATAAAAGAATCCGGGCTGAAAGGGCGGGGCGGCGCGGGATTTCCTACCGGCCTAAAATGGGATTTTGCCGCCCAAGCTGAGGATACGGAAAAATACGTTATCTGCAATGCGGACGAGGGCGAACCAGGCACTTTTAAGGATCGTATCCTTCTCTCGGATTATCCTGACCTCGTAGTTGAGGGCATGATTATTGCCGGCTATGCAATCGGCGCCAGGAATGGAATTATCTACTTGAGAGGAGAATATTCTTATTTACTCCCCATTATTCAAGACGTTCTAAATAAGCGCCAAGAGTCGGGATTTCTGGGAGATTCCATCAAAGGTGGAGATAAATTCGGCTTTAATATTGAAATACGTCTTGGTTCCGGAGCCTATGTTTGCGGCGAGGAAACCGCCTTGATTGAATCTTTGGAAGGCCAGCGAGGCGAACCCCGAAACCGTCCGCCTTTTCCGGTTATTAGCGGCTTTAATGGGCATCCCACTATTGTTAACAATGTTGAGACCTTTGCCATGGCCTCGCATATTCTGGCCAAAGGGCCGGAATGGTTTAAAAAGGAGGGTACGGAGAAATCCACTGGAACCAAGATTTTCTCCGTTTCAGGCGATTGCTCACAGCCCGGAATATATGAATTGCCTTGGGGAATTACTGTCACTGAATTGTTAGGAATTGTAGGCGGTGAGAATGCCAAGGCAGTGCAAATCGGCGGCGCCTCCGGCCGCTGCGTACCGCGGTCGCAATTTGGGCATACTATTGCCTACGAGGATATACCTACCGGCGGCTCAACTATTGTCTTTGGTCCGGAAACCGATATGATTAATGTGATGAAGAATTTTCTCGAGTTTTTCAAGGAAGAATCCTGCGGACAGTGCACTCCCTGCCGAATCGGCAATGTTAAATTATTAGAGGGCGTCGGAATGCTGCAGGACGGCGTGTGTTCGATTAAATATTTGCGGGAGTTGCAAGAGCTGGGAAAAACCATGCAAATTGCGAGTAAATGCGGACTAGGCCAGACCTCGCCCAATGCATTTTTAAGCATTACTGAGCATTTTATCGATGAAATTCTTGGAAAAACCAGGAGGACTAAATGAGTCAGAAAATATTCAGCCAGGAAAAACCTTTTTCACACAGTACCAGCAGGGCTCCTATCAGCCAGCGTGTCCAGGATATCGAGCAAAAAGGGGGTGAAGTATCAGTTAACATTGATGAATATTCTATAAAAGTCCCCAGGGGAATTACAATTCTTCAAGCTGCTAAACAGGTCAATATACGCATCCCTACTCTTTGCAATCATGAAGATTTATGCATTGCAGGTGTCTGCCGTATCTGCGTGGTCGAAGTGGAAGGGCAGCGGACCCTGCAAACCGCCTGTTCTTATCCCATTACCGAGCCTATAAAAATACAGACTTCTTCGCCTAAAGTCCGGCGTGCCCGCAGGCATATTCTGGATCTTATGCTTTCAGAACACTATGGAGAATGCTACTCCTGCATACGTAATAATAATTGCGAGCTGCAGGCCCTGGCCAAAGAGTACGGCGTTGATTTTTACCGGTTCGGCCATGTCAGCAAGCCAAAGCTGGAGGTTGACCGTTCCTCCTACTCAGTGGTGCGGGATATGAATAAATGCATTCTCTGCCGCCGGTGCGTTAGAACTTGTATTGATTTGCAGGAAGTGGGCGTTCTGGAAGCTGTCAATCGCGGAGATGAAACCCGGATAACTACCTTTATGGATAAACCCCTGGCGGATGTGATATGTATTAACTGCGGACAATGCATTAACCGGTGTCCTACCGGCGCCCTTCGCGCCAATGATCCTTCGGATGAAATATGGGCGGCTATAGATGATCCACTCAAACATGTGATCATCCAGACCGCTCCCAGTCCCCGGGCTGCTATTGGAGAGGAGTTCGGACTGCCGGCCGGGACATCCGTAACCCGTCAGATGAACACGGCTCTGCGGCGTTGCGGATTTGATAAGGTGTTTGATACTAATTTTACTGCGGATTTAACCATTATTGAAGAGGGAACCGAGTTGCTATTAAGGCTAAAAAAGGCTTTAGTGGATAAAGACCCGAGTATAGCCTTTCCCCAATTTACTTCCTGTTCTCCCGGCTGGGTCAAATACATCGAGCATTTTTACCCCGAATATCTTAAAAATGTAAGCTCAGCCAAAAGTCCCCAACAAATGTTTGGAGCAATAATGAAAACCTATTATGCTAAAAAGCATAATATTGATCCGGCTAGTATTGTCACGGTTGCCTTAATGCCATGTTCAGCCAAGAAATTCGAATGCAACCGTCCGGAGATGAATGATTCCGGTTTCAAGGATATTGATTACGGCTTAACTACCCGGGAGATGGCTCAAATGATAAAAGAGGCTGGTATTGACCTGCCCGCTCTGCCTAAATCCGGATTTGATGAGCCATTTGGCGAAGCTTCGGGCGCAGGCCTGATTTTTGGCGCTACCGGAGGCGTAATGGAGGCAGCTCTTCGTACGGTGGTGGAAATAGTTACCGGACTAAAGGCCGAAGATGTCTGGGATAATCTCCGGGTTGAACCGGTACGGGGATTTGAAGGCGTAAAATATATGAAATTAAAAATATCCAAAATAGGCCCGGTTCCGGAACTGCTTAAGAATCTAAACATCCCCAACTGGGACTTTTTAAAAGACGCGACCCTAAAAGTCGCTGTGGCCCATGGAACGGCTAATGCCCACAAGGTTATGGAGGATATTAAATCCGGCGGTAAATTCTCCGAATGCCATTTTATTGAGTTCATGGCATGTCCGGGCGGATGCTTGGGAGGCGGCGGACAACCCATTCCAACATCTCCTGAAATTCGGGCTGCGCGGGCCAAGGCAATTTATGCAGAGGATGAATCCCTTGAAATACGTAAATCGCATGAAAATCCGCACATAACCCAGATTTATACGGAATTTCTCACAGATGGTCCATGCAGTGAAAAAAGCCATAAACTCTTGCATACCCATTATACCAATCGGGGTAAGGCAATAGTTTAGGTGTTTAATAATTTGAATATTTCTGAGCTTGAAAATTGGCTCAAACAGGAATCCTCTGACGAACTGCTTCCTCTCTGGCATAATGCTAATCAAATTAGGGATAAATATGTCGGAAATGAAGTCCACTTCAGGGGATTAATTGAAATATCGAATTATTGCAACCGGCAATGTTTATATTGCGGTTTACGCCTTGAGAGAAAAGATATCCATCGTTACAGAATGTCCGATGAAGAAATTCTCAAGTGTGTTGACAAAGCAAAAAACTATGAGTATGGAACCATTGTTATTCAAGGCGGGGAAGATCCCGGCATATCACCTGACCGCATATCTGAACTGGTTAAACGAATAAAAAGCGAGACCAATATGGCTGTTACCTTGTCGCTTGGCGAGCAGCCGGAAATGATTTTTCGTTTGTGGCGCAAATCCGGCGCCGACCGTTACCTGCTAAAAGCCGAGACTACAGATACTAATTTACTTAAATCAATTCATCCGGGCGAACCGTGCGGTTCCAGAATGGAAAGCTTTTATCGTTTAAAAAATCTGGGTTATGAGTTAGGATCAGGCGTAATGATCGGTATTCCCGGACAGACCTTCTCGATTTTAGCCAAGGATCTGGAGTGGTTTCATAAAATGGACCTTGATATGATAGGTATTGGGCCATTTTTACCCCACCCGGACACTCCTTTAGGTCAAACTTGTGATATTAATATTAAAAACCAGGTTCCTAATACGGAATTAATGACTAATAAGACCATAGCTTTAACTCGCATCCTTTGTCCGGAGGCCAATATTCCCGCTACCACGGCCTTAACCGTTTTAAATCCTAAAAAAGGCCGGGAACGTGTGCTCTCGCATGGCGCAAATGTGGTTATGCCTAATCTAACCCCATTAGAATATCGCGTTTTATACGATATTTATCCCAATAATTCCAACCATCAGGAAACGGATGAAAATAGCTCGGAATATCTTGGAGATATGGTTAATAGATTAGGCAGACCCATGGGAAAAGGACAAGGAGGACGCAAAAGAAGATGAATGATATAATATGAATAAGTCTATATATTCCAATATATTTATATTCGAATTCATAGAATACTTCAAGTAACTATTTTATGCGGGGATGAACAAATATTATGGCACTCGATGAACAATACATGCAGCTTGCTATAAAAAAGGCCCAACAAGGAATAAAGAAGGGCCAAACGCCTTTTGGCGCCTGCCTGGTTAAAAAACATACTGTTATTGCCTGCGTGCATAATACGGTATGGCAAAACGCGGATATTACCGCTCACGCCGAGATCCGGGCTATTCGAGAAGCCTGCCATAAGCTTAAAACCATTGATTTATCAGGCTTGATTCTCTATTCCACATGTGAACCCTGTCCCATGTGTTTCAGCGCCTGCCATTGGGCAAGAATAACTAAAATTGTTTACGGCACTGGGATTAAAGATGCTAAAAAACATGGTTTTAACGAACTCTACATTTCAAATAATCGCCTTAAAAGCATGGCAAATCTGCGATTAGAAATAATTGGGGGAGTTATGCGCCAGGAAAACCTGGAATTATTTGAATTTTGGTCAAGGCAGAAACAATCCAGGGTGTATTGAAGGAATAATTAGAAAATTTTTATATCGAAAGGTCTTTCCCCAATGCAAGATACTCCCAAAGGAATGCGGCTGCATATCGGTATTTTTGGCCGGCGCAATACCGGTAAATCCTCTCTATTGAATTCTATAATTGGACAGGATGTGGCTATTGTATCACCGACTCCCGGGACCACTACTGATGTAGTTCATAAACCCTTTGAAATGAAGCCTTTAGGGCCGGTGTTATTCCTGGATACCGCAGGTCTGGATGACATCGGCGAATTAGGGGAAAAACGGGCAGCAAAAAGCAGGACAATCCTGGATCGTACAGAACTGGCTTTTATAGTTACAGAAGGTCAATGGGACAGGTATGAACAGGCGCTGGCGCAGGAATTGAAAGAACGCGGCATTCCTTCTATCGCAATATTCAATAAAATTGATTTAGCGGAACCGAAAAAACAAAATATTGAGCAGGCCATTGCCACTACAGGAGAAGCAGTTCAAATTTCCGCCCTCCAGCGGACCGGTTTAGAGCATTTGCGGGAGGCCATGGTTCGATGCGCTCCCAGGGAATTCATGGATCAGCAGACCATACTTGGCGACCTGGTTGGTCCCGGGGACATGGTGGTTCTGGTAGTGCCGATTGATTTGGAAGCTCCCAAGGGCCGTTTGATTCTGCCTCAGGTACAGGTCATCAGGGAGATACTGGATTCCGACGCCCGGGCTGTCGTGGTCAAAGAAAGGGAACTGCCGGATACCCTGGAAAACTTTAAAACCCAGCCGCGGCTGGTGATTACGGATTCGCAGGCCATCTTAAAAGTTGCGGCGCAAGTTCCTCCCCATATTCCCTTGACCAGTTTTTCCATTCTTTATGCCCGCTGGAAAGGGGATTTAGATACCCTGGTCCACGGCGCTTCGGCCCTGGATACGCTCCATCCGGGTGATAAAATATTGATTCTGGAAGCCTGTTCCCATCATCCGATTGCGGACGATATCGGCCGGGTTAAAATCCCCCGTTGGCTCAAGCAGTACATTGGCAACGACCTGTTTTTTAATTATTTATCCGGGCATGATTTACCGTCTGATTTCAAAGAGTATAATCTAATTATTCTCTGCGGTTCATGCGTGACTAACCGCCGCGAGGTTTTAACGCGTATATTGCGCGCCCGGAAAGCCGGAATCCCTGTCACGAATTATGGGTTGGTCATCGCTAAATCTCTGGGTGTGTTAGAACGATGCCTGTCACCCTTTCCCGGATTGGGCAAAGAACAAGAATCAGGGTAACCAATTATATTTTTACTTGGTTTAAAAAAATGAAATATGTTAGAATTTAACACCATTATGAGTTATTTAAATTTCACCCATATAAAAGTTATAAAAGCGGCTATGCTAGGTTTTACCTCCGCCATGCTTGCCGGTGGTTTGGTGTTACTCCTGGTGTTCAGTAATCAAATAACGTCATGGCTAGCCGTGGTAATGGCAGCACTGGCGGCTGGGATAGCTTCCGGGTGGACATATTATACCCTAGGCAACCGGATGCGGGAGGAGAGCTTGACATTGATAAATCAGGCTCTGACCGGTGAACCATCGGATGCCGAGCTTGATTTAAACGGTTTTTCCGGGGCGTGGTCCCGGGAGGTACATAAAACCATAACTTCCCGCTGTGCGCCTGACTACTCTGGAAATCCTGAAGTTTTATTGAAAGCAAAATTAACTGAACTTGAGTCCCTGGGAAAAAAAGAAATAGACGGCTCTCAAGAGTATGCTTTGAAATTTAATCAGTTGAGCGAGCAAGTCGATCTCACGATTGAACAACTTACTAAAGTCATTGCTGTCAATAAATCGCTTATTACCTCCACTAATGAGATGGTTGGATCCGCCGAACAAATAAGCCGGGAGGTTCAAAAAGCCAGCGACACGGCGGGTACCGGCATTAAAACCGTCGGACAAGAAATTCGCTCTATGAGTGAATTGAAATTAACCGTTGGTTCCTCGGCGGAGATTATCAAGGAACTCAACGATATGGCCCGGCGCATCGGTGAATTTGTGGTTATGATTGCCGGTATCAGCCGCAGAACCAAACTCTTGGCATTGAATGCCGGTATTGAGGCAGCGCGAGCCGGCGAAGCCGGCCGGGGATTTGCCGTGGTAGCCTCTGAAATACGTATGCTCTCCGAATCATCCCGCGACGCTACTGAAAAGATAGCCAATTTAATCGGCGATATAAATATACGCACCGGGCATGTAATCGAGGTTTTACAAAATACCAGCAAGCTGGAAAAAAATATTAAAGTAGTCTATACCGCAGGCGATACTTTTATGAATATTGTAAGCGAAATCAGAACCATCGAGGCCGTAGTATCCCAGATTTTCCAGATTACCAGCGATTCCAACCGCGACAACCAAATAATGGACAAGTTATTGGAAAAACTGGAAGAATTGCAGAAACAGGGAAGAGTTTTACTACCGGTATTGAAAGAGGATCTGGTCAGGAAATCTCAATCCTGGAAAAAGATGCTTGGGGTTTGCGGGCAAATATCCGAATCGCGTGGCAAGGAAAACTGAAGTACGGGGAATTTGATCCAACTCGAAAGCCGGGGATGAAGCGGCTAACGTAATAAGGGAGGCTTAGCATGAACGAAATTAAGATCAGTGTGGTAATGACCGGCCCGGCGAAAGACATCGCATTGATCCGGATGCAGGGACATCTAGATACCTATACTTCGAATAAGTTCGCCCATGTTTTGGAAGAACTAATCACCCAAAAACATTTTAAAATTGTTATCGATCTGGAGAAAGTAGATTATATCAGCAGTGCCGGATGGGGGATTTGTGTCGGCGAGATTAGAAATATTCAAAATAATAAGGGCGACCTTAAATTGGCCGCCTTAATTCCCGATGTGGAAGAAGTATATAAATTGCTGGAATTTCACTCGATTATTCGGGCCTATGACACAGTTGATGACGCTGTCAAGGATTTTCAATAAAGTGGTGGACGGGGAGGAAAAACCGGGTTTAATCAGAATTCCGGTAGGAATACTGCAGACTAACTGCTACATTTTTTGGGACCATTTGAGCCGGGAAGCCATAGTAATTGATCCCGGCGCCGAGCCGGAAAACATTTTAAACGTCATTATCCGCGAAGAATTAAAGCTTATAGCTATTGTGAATACTCATGGACATGCCGACCATATCGGGGCCAACCAAGGCGTTAGAAAGCATACTTCCGCGCCCTTATACATCCACCCGGCCGACCGGGAGATGCTGACCGATCCTCATAAAAATATGTCGCTAAGCTTTGGGTTATCCATAGTCTCGCCGCCGGCGGATTCCATGCTGTTGGAGGGAGCTTTGCTTTCCATTGGAAGATGGAATTTAACGGTCAGGGAAACTCCCGGCCATTCGCCGGGTTCTATCTGTTTGCTCGGAGAAGGAAGACTTTTTTCCGGAGACACGCTTTTTGCCGGTTCTATCGGCAGAACGGATATACCCGGAGGCGACACCGAACTGTTGCTGGAAAGTATTCGGCGCCGGATTTTACCCCTGCCTCCGGAAACTGTGGTTTTGCCGGGTCATGGCCCGGAAACCACGCTGGAAAAAGAAAAATTGCAAAATCCATTTTTGCTATGATTCCCTAAAAACGAAATAGAAAAAAGTTATTGCGAGGGACGGCAAGAAGATACGCAAGTATATCGTTTGTGTAGGGGCGTTTAATTAAACGCCCCTACATCCGTGTTGTTGGCAATGATGAAAATGAAATCATCCAAAAGGCTATTTTTCATTTGGACCAATATGCAAATATTTTTCTTATAGGGAGTATTCCATATGCCAACCAAACGCTTATTGCTTGCGATTCTCGCAGTATTAACCTCAGGTAACGCCGCTTTGGCCCAATCGTCCGAAAACGATCCGGGGAATACCTATTCCATGACGGAAATGCGCGGCGAACAGCCGGCTTTACGTTTACATATGAAAAATATCCGCCGGTTTCACGAAACCGGCATCTTCTTTCTCAAGCGGTATGCAACCTTGGAGGCATTAATTACAGCCTTGGACCAGGGAAAAACCGTGAATCAGGCCTTTGGGATCAGCGCCGCCTCATTGATTCCCGGGACCGGACAGATGATCAATGAAGACTACATCCAGGGCGGACTGCTGTTGTTTGCTACCGGGCTTTCATTTACGACTATACGACAATTGGAATATACTCGTCAGAGGCGCAAAGACTGCGGGGGGGTGCTTCCCTGGTATTATTCCGCCCTGGCCGTGCGTAACGGCATTATGACTTACGCCATGCTGCAGGCTTCCCATGTCCATTTTCGGGATCATCATGACCGCACAGCCGCAATGTGGACAGGTGCGGCATCAATATTACCCGGCGTGGGACAGGCCGTCAACGGAGACTGGTGGGAAGCCGGGGGACTATTTCTAGCCTGGTCGCTGGCTTCCGTCTTTACTACGCGGCTGGAGACGCAAATTTTTATCAATGACGATGAGGCTTACCTGGTAAACCGCCAGGAAAAAATCCAATGGTCCATCGCATGGCTGCCCGGTGGCGGAATGGGTTTAAATTTAACGACGGTATGGTAATTATATGAAGAACAAACAAACTACCTGGCTGCCTCCGCATCCGGGAAAATTCCGGAGTTCGGATGGAATCATGCTGGGCGCGGTACTTATGGTTGGATTTATTACCCGGCTGGTTTACTTCTGGCATGTTCACCGGCAGATATGGTTTAATCATCCGATTATTGATTCCTGGAATTTTCATACCTGGGCTGAAAAAATCGCCGCGGGAAAACTTCTGGACATTGGCATCTTCACTCCCAGCCCGCTTTACGCTTATGGTCTGGGAGCTATCTACTCTATTTTTGGATCGCAAGCAGCCACAGCATCCGCCCTGCAATTATTTTTGGGGGTAATCGGCTGCGGTTTGATCTATCTTTTAGGCCGCCGCTGCTTCTCGCCTATGGCGGGCCTGCTCGCCGGACTGGCCTCGGCAGTCTATGGTATTTCCATGTTTTATGAAGGCTCTCTTCTGGCCTTAACTTTAATCAATATACTGAATTTACTGATTCTGCTGACAGTTTATTGGGCCGCCCGCCGAAGCACCTGGACTGCCTGGCTGCTGCCGGGCTTCCTCCTGGGATTGTCGATTATTACCCGGTCGAACATTATGCTTCTTCTCTTGGTACTCGCCGCTTGGATAGGGCTGCAATTTCGCGGCCGGTGCAACGGGAAAGCAATATTCCTTCCCCTGGCCGGATTGGTTATAGGTTCTTTTTTTGTAATGGCGCCGTTATTGATAAGAAATATGGTCGTACCGCATCAACCAATGTTTACCCTAAATACCATCGGCTTGAACTTCCATCTTGGTAATTCCATGAAATCAACCGGGTATCTTAAGCCCGAAGGCTTGCTGGGCCGCTCCTCGCTGGTTTTTGCAGATGATTATAAAAAAGAGGCCGAACGCAGAACCGGCGGGTCTTTGAGCTATAAAGAAACCAGCCGCTACTGGTTGGGACAAACCCTAAAAGATATCGGGCAAGACCCGGAACGTTGGCAGCAGTTATTAATGGATAAACTGCTGTTTTTTCTCAATTATTATGAAATCACCAATAATCTCAACTATTACTTCATTCGCAAATCGACTCCGTTTTTACGGCTGCCGTGGCTGACTTTTGGAATACTATGTCCGTTTGCTTTGTTAGGTTTAGTATTATTCCGGCAGCGATGGCCCGAATTGCTGCCGCTCTATGGGTATCTTTTTATTTACATGCTTACCAATGTTTTTCTGGTGATTTCTTCAGAATGCCGTTATGCCGTTGTGCCCGTTTTTTTTATTCTCGGAGCCGGGGCCGTGATGGAACTGGTCGGACGAATACGGAAAAAACAATGGACGAAACTGGCTCTGCCGGGAATAATCCTGGTGTTTTTCGGACTTTTATCTAATATTGGTTTTCTAAGCTATGAGGCGCATAATTATCGTCAAGCCGCGGCGCATTGTAATTTCGGCAAACTTTTGGAAAAATTGGGAGACACGCGCGGCGCTATCCGTGAATATGCCGCGGCCCGCAAATGGCTTCCCCACCATGTAAAGCCGGTTTTTTATCATGGCAAATCATTGATATTGGTTGGCCAATTTGAACAGGCTTTAAGCGCATTAGAAGAGGCCTATAACCGGAAGCCTAATTTGCTGAGCATACTGGATGCTCTGGGAGACGCTTTAACGCTTACTAGTAAATATCCCCGCGCCCTCCGGATTCGCCGGGAAGCAGTCGCGTTGTATCCCGATAATCCGGGAGTCTTCCACAAGTTGGGAATCACCTACCTGGCGACCGGAAATAAAAAGCAAGCGGACCAGGCTTTTAAACAAGAATTAAAGTTGGATCCCTCCCGGGTCATAAATCTTCAAGAAATCATGGACCGCATTAAATATAATCAGTCCCGTGAAACGATGTCGGAACCGGTAAATCGGCCAAATATCAAGGGGGATGAAGTTCCTGACCCGGCCCAACCCCCAGTCTACATTCCTCCACCGATACAATATCAGGCGCCAATTTATCAACCTCCGCAATATCAACCACCCCCGCCGGCGCCTCAACCTCCGCCTCCGGTGCGGTATTAAAACATGTCAGGCCCGAGAATTCATTTATTACCGGAAAATGTCGCCAACCTGATAGCAGCCGGAGAAGTGGTGGAACGTCCGGCCTCGGTGGTTAAAGAACTAATCGAGAACGCGCTGGACGCCGGAGCCGAACATATAGAAATAGAGGCCGAGAACGCCGGTTTTTCTTATATACGCGTCACGGATGACGGACACGGCATGCTGCCCGAGGACGCGCGTCTGGCTTTTTCCCGGCACGCTACCAGTAAAATTTCCAGTGCCGAGGATTTAGAAAGCATCAAAACCCTGGGTTTTCGCGGAGAAGCCTTGCCTTCCATTGCCTCGGTCTCCCGGCTGGAATTGACAACCCGTCCGGTTGGACAGTCATCCGGTTTCCGCATTAGTCTCGAAGGCGGAACCTCTAAAATTCAGGGTGAAGCCGGCTGCTCGGCCGGCACCTCCATCATTGTAAATGATCTGTTTTTTAATACCCCGGCCCGGCGCAAATTCATGAAAAGCCGGAGTACAGAACAATCTCATTTAACCCAGACCGTGGAACTGGCCGCTGCCGCGTATCGTCAGGTCCGTTTCGGCCTGATACTGGACAAGCGGGATATCTTCAATTGTCCGAAAACGCAGGATTTGGAAGAACGACTGGTTGCGCTCTTCGGCAAATCACTGCCTAAACAGCTGTATTCCGTGGAACGCGAGGCCGGTAATGTTTGGATACGCGGCCTCGTAGCCGGACTGGATAGTACGCGCCCTAACCGCCAGGGCATGCGTTTTTTTATCAACCATCGGCCCGTGGAGCATCGGGGCATGGCTCATGCTGTTGCGCAAGCCTACCGCACCTTGATTCCGGAAGGCCGATTCCCGTTCTGCTTTCTTTTCCTGAGCGTTCCGGAAGATAGGGTGGACGTTAATGTGCATCCTGCCAAGCGGGAAGTAAGATTCCAGGATGAACATGCTATGCATAATTTAGTGCAAACAGCTGTCAAGCATACTCTGCATGAATCCGGTCTATCCGGCGGCAGGGCTCAGGAAATGCCGGGGTCCGGATTTCATCCGGTTTCCCGCCAGGCGCCGGATGCCCGGGATACCCGGCCGCTTTCCTTAAATTGGTCCGGAAAACAGGTTAAAGAACCATTCCCGGCCTATATGGAAAATAAAACTGATGTTTCCCTGGAAACATCAGCCGCGACTTCATCCGGGATGCAGATGGAAGGGGAAGAAACCGCTGAGGTTCGGATTATCGGACAGGCAGGGAAGACGTATATTGCGGCTCAGGACGAAGAAGGATTCTTTCTCATTGACCAACACGCAGCCCATGAACGCATCTTATACGACCTTTTCTGCCAATGGCCTGAACGCCTGCCGCGTCAACTACTCCTGCTACCGCTGACTTTTGAGGTTGCGCCTTCCCGTTCCAGTCTGCTTGACCGGTTATTGGATTTTTTTGATAAAATAGGCTTGGAAATCTCGCCCTTAGGCGGTAATACATATACTATTCAAACTCAGCCGGAATTATTCGAAAAAGGAAACTTATCCGCCATAATTATCGAAGTCCTGGAAGAAGTTGCGGAAAACGGCCGCATACCGGAAGCGGCGCAACTGCGCGATCTGGCCTTGAAAACCATGGCCTGTCACGGAGCTATAAAAGCCGGAGAACGGCTTCAACCCGAGGCCATGCTCGGACTGATCAACCGGCTTAAAAAGCATAATTGCCTGCCAACCTGCCCGCATGGCCGTCCCTATATTTTCCGGCTTTCGTGGAAAGAGCTGGATAAAATTTTCAAACGGACTTGAAGGTTGTAGGGGAAAGCCATTTTTAGCGGACTTTCCGTGTTTGTCATTCCGAGGAAGCGAAGCGACCGAGGAATCTCCACGAAAACTAGGGGTTTTAGATATTATATCCTGAGCCGGATTTGGATTGTAGCAGCAGAAAGGCGGTTTTAGCAAACTTCCCGAGTTTTGTCATTCCGAGCGTAGCGAGGAATCTCCACGAAAACGCCGGAATTATCAAGTCTCTTAGAGATTTCTCGCTACGCTCGAAATGACAAACTTAAGAAAACAACCTTTATGCAATAGATATTAGCTAGATAAAAAAAGCATCCCCTTAGGATTAACCATGAAGGAATATTATGTTTATATCATGACCAATCTATCAGGTACATTATATATCGGAGTGACCAATAATCTTATTCGGCGAGTATATGAGCATAAAAACAAACTAATTCCCGGATTTACTTCGAAATATAATATTAGCCGGCTGGTATATTTTGAATCTACCACCGATATAAAATCAGCGTTGAATTACGAAAAAAAACTTAAAACCTGGAACCGGGAGAAAAAGATAGCTTTGATCAAACAAAAAAATCCCAAATGGAAAGACTTGGGTGAACAATGGTATGAGGAGAAAATGAATGGCAGAAAATGATTTCAACGATAAAATGCTTAGGTGGCTTTAATTTTTTGTCATTCCGAGCGCAGCGAGGAATCTCTAAGGAAGCTTTGAATTCAAAAGGAGTTCAGGGGATTTCTCGGCTACGCCTCGAAATGATATAGCGCGGGAATTGCGTTAACAGGTTAGTTACTGTTGCGAAAATCCATTTTTAGTGGACTTTCCGCGTCTTGTCATTCTGAGCCGCCCTGGACGAAACCATCCAGGACAAGCAGGCGAAGAATCTCCAAGAGACCTGATATTTCAGGCGTCTGCCAGGAGATTCCTCGCTTCGCTCGGAATGACAAATAGGGCAAACATAGGTCGCGAAACGGTTTTAGACGACACTTCCATTATTTGTTATGTTTTGTATAGAATTCGACTAATTTTGTCATTCCGAGCGAAGCGAGGAATCTCTAAAAAACCTTGTTTTCAAAGAGATTCCTCGGTCATTTCGTTCCCTCGGAATGACAAAAAATCAAAACTGCTTTTTTTCAACATGAACTATTTAGGAGTAAAAAATGGCAAATCAAATAAATGATGCAAATCTTAAAAAGAAATATTTAAAAAGAAGCAAACAAATTATACTTTCGCGACAGACACTTGCCATAGTTGTTCTAACTTTTGGACTAATTTATATTCTTTCTATCGGACAGATTCACATTCCTTTTCCTGCCAATTTTGAAGAGCTTATTACTCAAATCCCGGATATTTTTAAAAAGAGACCGATGCTATGGTTTTATATAAGTCTGGCCGCCATTACAATAATTTTGAAATTTGATGTTGTTTGGCATTTTCTAAAAAGAAATTATTGGAGTATCATAGTTACCCTTATTGCATTAGGTTTCCTTGCTTTTATTAATCCTGAAACCACGGCATCGAAAATAATAAAAGGTTCTGGTTTTTTTCTGTTTTCTGAAATTTTACTGTTTATGAAATGTTGGCCAAAATATGATTCATGCGATGAAAGACTTGACGGATCCTTGAAATTGCCGGAGAAAGACCTCTTAGGCAGCAGGAAAGGGTTTGCGGCTAATGTTTTCAAACTAATAACGGCCGGCAATTATGAGAGAATTGGAATTTTAGGACCGTGGGGATCCGGGAAAACAACCTGTCTGAATTTTATTGCCCATTATGCCCGGAAAGAAAACTATCCCGTAGTTAACTTCTCGCCCTGGAAATTCCATAATAAAGAAGAGGCTTGGAAGGGATTTATTAATGCTATAGACGAGGGCTTTGCAGAGTATTGGAAAATATCTTCCGGCCCCTTCCGGCAAAACAGAGTCTTGCGTGCATTTAGCCATATCATAGAAAACATATTTTCCCTTCATGAATTTGGCAGACTTTTCAACAAATTGTTTATGGCAAAGATAAAAGATTCATTAACCGAAACTAAAAAGAAAGTGGAAGCAACACTCCGGCGAGAGTTAGGTAAAAAAAAATTAATAGTTTTTATTGATGATCTCGATCGCTCACTGCCGGAAATTGCATATGATTTTTTTGTACTACTTAAAGAAGTTGTAGATATAGAGAGGTGTGTATTTGTCTGTGCGCTGGACTGGGACGCCACGCTTAAAGTGCTTAAAAGAAACTTCAAAATACAAGAACCTGCCTCTTTTCTGGAAAAAATTTATCAGTTGCGAATGGACTTGCCTGATCCCCGAGAGGAATACCGAGAGATTTTTATTAATGAACTTCTGAAACACCCTGCGTGTGGGAAAATAAAAAAAACAACCATTCTGGATATCATCAATTTTCTCCCTCCTAATCCGCGGAAGCTTAAAAACTACTTGTACAAATTAAATGCATTTGAAGTAATCATGTCCGGCAGATATGACGACAAGGATATTAATTGGAAGGCAATATACCTGGCGGAATTATTGAAAACCGAATTCCCCATACTAATAGAAAAGATTTTAGAGAAAGGATTGATCAGTCAATGGATGGATGATCATTATACCAAGATTGCTCAAGATGAAAGCAGGCAAGAAAGAGAGAAAATAGAAGAAAAATATATACCTGCGCTGGAAGAAAGAAAACGGTTTAATCAGCTTATGGCGGAATTGCGAAATGTTGGATATAGAACTACAGCTGACGTGCTTTTTGCTGATTTGCGGGACATGCAGAAGCTTGATGATGTTAAATATTATTTTAGAATATTAAGCTATCCTGAAATATTAACCGGGCAAGAATATCGAGCGTGGAAAAACATGTCAAAAGAAAAAGTGGTGCAAAAGCTCTTGGACGATCAAGAGCCGCTCAAACGTCGTCGTGAATTCCTGCTCATGCTTATGCGGGAAAGAGATAGCGTTCTTAATAATCTGGTAGCAGCCAGAGATTATGAAGAGAAAGTAGAGCCACTCCTTAATAAAGCCGTAGCAATGACCGAAATGTGCCAGGAATATGTCAATGAAGACAGATTACACGCAGGTAATCATCCATTGTTTAACGTCGAAGTATTTGATGAATGGGTAAAGGGCTGTAGAAATTGGGTGCATTTCAAAGATGATTTCTATTGCTACATCAGAAAAGCGGAGCAGCATTTAGCCATAAGTCTGGCCAGGAAAAGTATTGCCTTGGCATCGGAAATATTAAATCATTCAAAAATCGTTGGTTATAATATTACCAGAATAAGCCAGGATACTGAGCGCGCCTTTCAAGCAACAGCGGAAGAAATAAAAAAGATATTAAAAACCGCACTAGTTGAGCAGCTTATCAATGGATTCGAGAAAGACGGCAGCATTTATAGGCTTTGGCCTGAAGGTGAATCTTGGGCGGAGAAAGATTTGCTGTTGAAGTTCAATGATGATTTTTATAATGATCAAAATAAGCAAAAGTTATATCAACTTACAGAAGCCGCTAAACAAAAAATGCCAATAAGAGATAATTTTCTCGAGTTATTCAGACTGCTATTTTATAACCTTGATAGAAAACCTGATATTAATACTGAGGATGTACTTGAAAATGATGATTTTCGTGAACTTATATGGTCCGGCGCGACTTGTAGAAGGTTAAATCCCGGAAAAACTGAAATTTTACTAGGAGACAGAAGTAAGGTAGTGAAAAAACTAGAACGAGAAGATATTCTTTTGATTCCAGATTGGATGAAAAAGGATGCACCTGACTTGGTCAAAAAATATACAAGTAATGGCATGACGAGCGCACAATGATATTGCAGATTCCGGTGATCTCATCTAATAGCACTAGTTTTCGCGATTTGATATTTGGTTCCTGTTGCGTAAAGACAGTTTTAGTTTTTTGTCATTCCGAGGAAGCGAAGCGACCGAGGAACCTCCTTGAAAACGCCTGAATTATCAGGTCTCTTGGAGATTTCTCGCTACGCTCGAAATGACAAAGCGTGAGAATCTCGTTAAAATATGCTTCCGTAATAGATACTGGTTAGTTACTGTTGCAGAAATCCATTTTTAGCGGACTTTCCGCATTTTGTCATTCCGAGCGAAGCGAGGAATCTCTAAAACCCCTAGTTTTCAAAGAGATTCCTCGGTCACTTCGTTCCCTCGGAATGACAAAATAAAGTATGGCTTTTGGCGACACTCCCACTATGGGACTGGAATGGCATTTATGAAAAAAATATTTTATTGGAGACATCTCTAAACATGATAATTTTGGCCGGTCCGACGGCGGCCGGTAAAACCGCCCTGGCGATTAAGCTGGCTGAACAATTAAATGGAGAAATTATTTCAGCCGATTCACGTCAGATCTACCAGGGACTGGATATTGGAACCGGCAAACCCGGGCCGGAGGAAATGGCCCGGATCCGGCATCATCTCGTTTCCGTAGTATCTCCTCAAAAGAGCGTTTCAGCCGGTGATTTCTCCCGTATGGCGGAAAAGGCCTTTCAAGAGATAACCAACCGTGGAAAGACATGTCTGCTGGTGGGAGGAACCGGATTATGGATTAGGGCTTTTATTGACGGTTTAACCCCGGCCCTGCCCGCAGATCCGGAAATACGCGCTATGTTGACGGAAAAAGCCGTTCGGCACGGCAAGCAAGCACTACATCAAGAACTGAAGCAGGCTGACCCGGCGACTGCCGCGCGTCTGCACCCCTCTGATCAGGTACGCATTATCCGTGCGCTGGAGATATTCATACTGACCGGTGAGCGTCCTTCCGAGAGAAAACGCTGTATTCCCATATCTGTCAGCCGGCCGGCATGTTGGCTGGGAATTGTCCGGCCGCGCGAAGAATTATACGCCCGGGCTGAGCAGCGCATTGACTCCTGGCTGGCAGCCGGCTGGCGGGAAGAAATTGCCCGGCTTTTGAAACAAGGCGTGCCGGCCGAGGCATCGGCTATGCAGGCGATTGGATATTCTCATTGGGTTAAACATTTGAGCGGTGCATGCTCTTACGACCAGACCGTGGCTCTGATCAAGCGCGATTCCCGGCGATATATCAAACGGCAATTAACCTGGTTTCGGGCCGAAAAACGGCTTACCTGGATTGATGTTTCAAAAAACGAGAGGGAAGTCATGCGGGAAATTAAAAATAACCCGAAATCCTTCATAGAAATGCTACAACCCGGTAATATCCAAGAAATATAGTATTACATAATAGCCCAGAGCAACGCTCTGGGTCATTGGATATACCACAGATTTCAGCCCTGAAGGGGCGAAACATACTCATTATAACCAAATAAACATCCAGCCGGAATATAACTGCTACGTTCTAAATTTTCGTCATTGACGGGCTGCTCCGGCTTTTGCTATATTATCCTTGAAAAGCAATTACTTATCAGCTTTTATAAAACGGCTTAGCGGCTTGATTTAAATGAGACGTATAAGATTGGATAAATTCTTATGAAAGAGCCAGTACCCGGTTATATTGGACACAGGAGCAGAATAAAAGAAAAATACAAGAAAACGGGTTTAAGCGGATGTCCGGATTATGAAATTTTAGAGCTGGCTTTGTCGTATGCCATTCCCCGAAAAGACACAAAACAGATTGCAAAAGAATTAGTTGATCGGTTTAAAACCTTCAATGGCGTACTTGATGCTGATTGTAAAGAGTTACAATGTGTTTATGGGTTATCAAAACATTCAGCTTTGTTTTTGAAATTGTTGAAAGATATTTCTATTTTTTATATGGAAAAAGGCCTGCATAACAGAGATTTGCTTACATCACCCCAACTTGTTTATGATTACCTGAAGGCTTCACTCAAGGGATTGGCTGATGAAGAGTTCAGAATGCTGTTTTTGGACAATCGCAATCAGCTGCTTGCCACGGAGGCGATACAGAACGGGACCGTTAATCAGGCAATTGTCTTTCCCAGAACAGTTGTTGAACGGGCATTATATCACCACGCCGCAGGTGTAATTATCAGCCATAATCATCCTGCCCGGTCTTTGGAGCCTTCCCGGGAAGATATGGACATCACCAAAGCCATCAAAGCCGCGCTTAGGACAGTGGAAATTGCTTTACTTGATCATATTATTATCGGTGGGAATGAATATTTTAGTTTTAAGGAAAGTTCTATAGATTTTTAAGCTTGGCCTTCTTATTCTATCAATATTTGAAATAATTGTGATTGGTTGAAAAGTGATTAGGGCATATAATTGTGCCGCAAGTATCCCGGTTAAAAAGGGACAAAATGTCAAAAGAAGCCAAAGCAAGAATCAAAATCAACAAACTTCTGGAAGATGCCGGATGGCGTTTTTTTGATTCCGATCAAGGCCGGGCCAATATTGCTCTGGAAGTTAATGCCAAATTAAGCGACCGGGCATTAAATGCTCTGGGGGAAGATTTTGAAAAAACCAAAAACGGCTTTATTGACTTTCTTCTTTTAGACAAAAGCGGTTTTCCCTTTGTTGTTTTAGAAGCAAAGAAGGAAGACAAAAGCCCGCTGGACGGCAAGGAACAAGCCAGACAATACGCGCAGTCTATAAACGTGCGCTTTGTGATCTTATCCAATGGAAATATCCATTATTTTTGGGATATTGAAACAGACAACCCTCATATAATCACGACCTTTCCCACCCAGGATTCTATTTCGCATAAACAAACCTTCATGCCTGATCATGATGCGCTTATTCGGGAAGAAGTCAGCCATGATTATATTGCCATCACTCAGAATCAGAATTACAGCAAAGATCCGCAATGGCTGGATGAATCGCAGAGGGAAACGTTTATCGAAAATAGCGGATTGCGTTTTTTACGCGAGTATCAGAAGCAAGCGGTTCATTCTATTCAAGATGCTGTAAAGCAAGGAAAGGACCGGTTTTTGTTTGAAATGGCAACCGGCACCGGCAAAACCCTGGTATCAGCAGCAGTGAGTAAACTATTTTTGCGCACAGGCAATGCCAAGCGCGTGTTGTTTCTGGTGGATCGTCTGGAACTGGAAGAGCAGGCCAGGAAAAATTTCAAAGATTATCTTAAAAATGATTTTAAATGTGTGATTTATAAAGAGAATAAAGACGATTGGATCAGGGCGGAAATCGTTGTTTCAACTGTACAGTCATTGCTGTTTAATAATAAGTACAAAGACTTATTCAGCCCAACGGATTTTGATCTGGTGATTTCTGATGAAGCACATAGGTCAATCGGAGGCAATAGCCGGGCGGTTTTTGAATATTTTATCGGGTATAAACTGGGACTAACCGCAACCCCGAAAAATTATCTTAAAAATGTGGATATAAGCCATCTGGCTGGTAGTGATCCGCGGGCTTTGGAACAAAGGCAATTGTTGGATACTTATACCACCTTTGGCTGCCTGGACAGTGATCCGACCTTTCGCTATTCTTTGCTGGCCGGGGTTCGCGAGGGCTATTTAATCAATCCGATCACAATCGATGCCAGAACGGAAATCACAACCCAATTATTATCAGATGAAGGCTATGCTGTTGTCATGGCCAATGAGGAAGGCGAGGAAGAGGAGAAAGTATTTTATCAAAGAGATTTCGAGAGGAAATTATTCTCTGATGAGACCAACCTTACATTATGTAAAACATTTTTGGACAATGCTTTGCGTGATCCGTTAACCAAGGAGATCGGTAAAACCATTTGTTTTTGTGTCAGTCAAAACCACGCCTCGAAAGTCACACAAATCCTAAACGAGCTTATACATAAAAAATATCCCGGCAAATACAATTCGGATTTTGCTGTTCAAATAACATCCAATGTTTCCGGCGCGCAGCAAATGACTATTAACTTCACCAATAATCGCTTGAACGGAAACTCGAAGTTTGTAGACGGTTACAGCACCTCAAAAACCCGTATTTGTGTAACAGTCGGCATGATGACTACCGGCTATGATTGCCGGGACATTCTTAATTTGTGTATGATGCGGCCGATATTTTCACCTACTGATTTCATTCAGATAAAAGGCCGTGGTACGCGCAAATATGCGTTTGTTCACAGAGAAGCGGATGGAATGGGCGGGACAGAAGCCTATAAGCAGGAAAAAGAAAAATTCAAACTCTTTGATTTTTTTGCCAATTGTGAATATTTTGAAGAAAAGTATCCTTATGATGAAGTCCTTGAATTGCCAAAAAACAATGCCAAAGTAACCGGACCTGACCCTATTATTTTGCCAAAAGAATCAATCGAATATGAAAATGTCAATCCCGATCCGATTAAGGGTCTTCATGAAAAGGCCATTGGTCTGGAAGGCATGAGGATTGACCGCAAACTGTTTGAAAAATTTGAGGAAGTAATCAGCGCAGATGCGCATATCAAGGCGAAAATCAATGAGGGCAAATTTGAGGAAGCAGAAGCCTATATCAAGCAGGAAGTATTTAACAAGCCTGAAGAATATTTTGATCTTGAAAAATTGCGCAAGTCCATCAAATTAGACCGCCGGGTAAGCTTGCGGGAAATTCTTGAGAAGATATTCGGTACTATCAAAAAGTTTAAGACTAAAGACGAACTGCTGGAAGAAGAAGTGCAGAAATTTATTTCCATTTACCATCCGCAGCCTGAATTCGCGCATATTATCGGGCAGTTTATGAAAGCCTATATTCTGGATAATGAAATAAGACGGATTATGGAAACAGGGGAATTTTCATCTCTGGCGACAAACCCAAGGTTTAATATGCGGGATTTACAGAAATTGGGCGAGTTGATGGACCCGGTCATGGAATATGTCAAGGATTACGTACCACTTAACGCATTTATGTAGATAGTGTCAAAAGTTCTATGAAAAAAAGGATGGACATTATGAAAGTCACTGGATACCCGATAAGATCATTCGGGTATGACAACCCTTGGCGACACGTGGTTTACCGAATATTTACAGGGGAAGACAAGCAAAAAGCAGGAAAAGCTTTGCATGATTTAGGTTTTCAAGAATTAAGGTCAACAACTTTTGGCAATACCTATGTAAAAAAGAGGAGAATATATGTTAGATAGCGAGACCAAAAGACGGATAGATTCAGCCCGCGATATTCTGGTCGGTAAAATACCTGATCCCAAATCACAGGTTGAACAGATCACCATCGCGCTTATTTATAAATTTATGGATGATATGGACCGGCAGGCGGAAAGCCTGCCCCGCGGTAAAACCAAGTTTTTTACAAAGGATTACAAAAAATACGCCTGGCGAAATATATTTGATCCCAAAAACAGCGGTCAGGAAATTGTTAATTTATACGGCGAAGCCCTGCAAAATATGAATTTTAACAGCAATGTTCCGCAACTGTTCAGGGATATATTCAAAAATGCCTATTTGCCCTATCGTGATCCGGAAACATTAAAAGATTTTCTTAAAGAGATTAATACCTTTGAGTATGATCATTCCGAAAGATTAGGTGATGCTTTTGAATATCTGCTTTCCGTATTAGGCAGCCAGGGAGATGCCGGACAATTCAGAACACCAAGAAACATCATTGATTTTATGGTTGAGATATTGGAGCCGAAGAAAAACGAGCGGATTTTAGACCCTGCCTGCGGAACAGCCGGGTTTTTAATCTCAGCGTATAAACATATCATTAAAAGAAATTCAAAAAATTATGATCCCAAGCATGACCCCAAGCCCTTTGAATTGCAG
The DNA here is from genome assembly GCA_965371665.1 of uncultured bacterium. Taxonomy (GTDB): domain Bacteria; phylum Oederibacteriota; class JAAXVQ01; order JAAXVQ01; family JAUVAV01; genus JAUVAV01. The sequence continues at coordinate 19,053 of CBDUZI010000010.1, read as the reverse complement.
GACATCAAACTTTCCGAACTTACCATTAATGGAAAAGGGTATAAAGGCGAGAAACTGAGTTCAGATGACAGAAAGCGTCTGGTTGACAACGTTTTCGGATATGACATTTCTCCTGATATGGTGCGCCTGTCGCTGGTGAACATGTATTTGCATGGGTTCAGTAATCCAGGCATTGCGGAATATGATACGCTCTCCCGTGACGAAAAGTGGGATGAAAAAGCGGACGTCATCCTGGCTAATCCGCCCTTTATGTCACCCAAAGGCGGGATCAAGCCTCATAACCGTTTTTCCGTGCAAGCCAACCGCTCGGAAGTTCTGTTTGTGGATTATATGGCTGAACATTTGAACCCACAGGGCCGCGCCGCGATTATTGTGCCGGAAGGCATTATTTTTCAAACCTCCAATGCCTATAAACAGCTTCGCAAAATGCTGGTGGAGGATCACTATTTAGTCGGGGTGATATCCCTGCCTGCCGGACTGTTTAATCCCTATTCAGGCGTAAAGACATCTATCCTGTGGTTCGATAAAAAATTAGCCAAAAAGACGGATAAACTATTGTTCGTCAAAATCGAAAACGACGGCTTTGACCTCGGCGCCCAACGCCGGCCCATCAAGAAAAATGACCTGCCCGATGCGCATCAGGCGATTATGGAATATAAAGAAGCATTACTTGCAGGAAAAGTATTTAACAGCGATGGATGGCAGAATATTGGTCTTGTAGAGAAAGACAAAGTTGCAGATGGTGGTGAGTTTAATCTTATTGGAGAAAGGTATGCGGCAGTTAAAGCTCATAAAAATATCCAATGGTCGATGGTAAAATTGGGTGAAGTATTAGATTATGAACAGCCAACTAAATATATTGTGAACTCTATAGATTATGAAGATAAATATACAACACCAGTTTTAACTGCTGGGAAGTCATTTGTTTTAGGCTATACAAATGAAAAAGAAGGTGTTTTTCAAGATGAATTGCCCGTCATTATATTTGATGATTTTACAACTGCAACAAAATACGTCGACTTCCCCTTTAAAGTAAAGTCATCAGCAATGAAAATATTACATGTTAAAAAAGACAAGGCAAATATAAAGTATGTTTTTTATGTGATGCAAAAAATTGATTTTTCAAGCAGTACGCATAAACGATATTGGATTTCAGAATATTCAAAAATAAAAATCCCTCTCCCTCCATTATCCATCCAACAAGAAATCGTCGCAGAATTAGACAGCTATCAAAAAATCATCAACGGCGCGCGTCAAGTAGTTGAAAACTACAAACCGCGCATTGATATTGATCCTGAGTGGGAGATGGTGGAGTTGGAGAAGATTTGTGAATTGAATCCAAAAAAGTCACAAATTTCGGATAAGAATCAAGAACTAGTAGTTTCTTTTGTCCCTATGGCAGACATCAATGAAAATCAAATGTATTTTACGCCTGAACAAAAAAAACGGTTAGGGGATGTCTTTGAGGGGTATACATATTTCCGAAATGAAGATGTATTGTTGGCGAAAGTAACACCATGTTTCGAAAATGGCAAAGCTGGGCTTGCGCGTAATTTACTCAATGGTATTGGTTTTGGCTCAAGTGAATTTTATGTTTTAAGAGCTAGTAATAAAGTTCGTCCTGAATGGATATATTACAACATAGTAACAAGCAGTTTTAGGGAATCTGGTAAGGCGAAAATGACAGGGACTGGTGGATTGCAGAGAGTGCCTAAAGATTTTGTTTCAAGATGGTTAGTTCCTCGTCCGGATATGGAAATACAAGATAAGGTTATATATAAAATTCAGCAGGAACAACAAATAGTAGATGCCAATAAAAAACTCATTGAAATGTACGAACAGAAAATCAAAGACCGCATTGCCAAAGTCTGGGGCGAGAAGTGATTGAGGACGCTCAAGCTATTTTAGATTATTTGCCAAGTGTACGTATACAATCGGTCTGGCGAGTGGCGTTTGCGGAGGTTAGATGACCTTACTACATTTAGAAGCAGTTACATTTCAGAGAGACCTGCCCTCCGGCAGAACAAAACCGTGTATATTTTCTTGCGAAGCAAAAAACGGGGATGATGCCGGGGAATATACGATATGTAAGAAACCCGAAATAACAATGAGCAATGTGGAAGAATGTGGTTGGAAAGGCAACTATGACAGATAAAGAGGGAATCAGGTGCCGGCCGCTGGTTTCACGGAAAATCCCGCAAATTATTACGAAACCGAGCAAAATCTTTTGTAAGCGGCGGGCTTTTCGCGAGCTGCAAAAACGCAACCCAGCAGAGCTAAAATATTGTGCCGGGGAAATATGCAAAAGTTGAGAATCTTATTAGAAATGCCGGACTACCGGTTATGTCAAGAAAAAAGGTGAAACTGGGATGAATAAAAAAAATGGAAAAATAGAAATAAAAGGCAGCGAAATAGCTATTATAGAATCTGACAAGGAAGACTATATATCCATTACAGATATAGCGAAGCATAAAAACCCAGAAGCTACCGGATTGGTCATTTCTCACTGGTTGAGTACTCGATATACTATTGAATTTATGGGGTTATGGGAGAAAATGCATAACCCTGGTTTTAATGTTACTGGATTCCGTAACATTAAAAATGAATCAGGTGCCAGGGTTTCAATCGGCCTGGCGAGTAGTGCTTACGGAGGTTAGATGACCATACCTTATTTAGAAGCGGTTTCATTTCTGAGAGACCTGCCATCCGGAAGAACAAAACCATGTATATTTTCCTGTGAAACACAATACTAGCAATGATTTCGGAGAATAACTAGTACCTGTTGCGGAAAGCCCTTTTTAATGGAATTCCCACACTTTGTCATTCTGAGCGCAGCGAGGAATCTCCAAGAGACCTGATAATTAAGGCGTTTTCGTGGAGATTCCTCACTACGTTCGGAATGACAAACTTTGTAAACAAGCTTCCACAACAGTAACTAACAATGAATGAAAGCTAAAAAAGCGAATTGAGCGGAGCTTATGAAATTGAAGGAATCATCAAAAATTGAATTTAAAGAATCTACGGCTGAATTGAAACCGGCGAATGGCCGCTGTTAGCGGTTCGCGAAGCTTTGGCCAATACCATCGCGCATCGAGATTACATGTTGTCCGGCCATATAGATATTGCTGTTTTTGATGATCGAATAGAGATATGGTCACCAGGTACTTTACCGGAAGGCATACGCATTGAAGACCTCAATAAATCTCATCGTTCGGTTTTACGTAATCCGGCTATCGCAGAGCTTAATTGAACGCAGAGGAGCTGAAAAAGTGAAACCTCTCTCGGGAAATAGCATGGTGATTTTTTATTCAGGAGTTGGAAGATAAAAACATTCTTGACATAATGTTTTTAATCTGTTAATTATTTTGTAGCGTAAAGCTGAATTTAAAAAGAGAAGGAGGATGTATGGTGAAAAAAACGTTTGCCGGTAAATTGCTGGTTTTTGCATTGGTGATTGGAATGGCTATGCCGTTAGCATTGAGTCGGTCGGTTGCCGCTGAAGAGGGCCCGACAACTTCGATCAGCGTAAATCCTTTTGGATTTATTGGTTGGGGCCCGGATATTGAGTTTGAAACCCTATTGACTGGCAATGGAGCGCTGGTTGTTCGGGGAAAATATTCTAGTTGGAGTCTAGGTGATTGGACCAATACTGGTTTAGGTGGTGGAATTGGATGGCGCTGGTACCCGAATTCTGTTAATAGTGCGAAAGGTTTATGGATAGGCCCTTCTTTTAACTATTTAAATATTACTGCGGAATATCAGGATGTAGAACCGGTATCTTCCGGTATTATGTCTTTTTTATTGCAATTTGGGTACAAATGGGTATTAGGATCTCCCACGGGATTTGTTCTTTCTCCGTATATTGATCTGGGATACGGTAGTGGCAAAATAAAGACAACTGATATTTTTGATAATGAACAAACTCTAGAGTTTAGCGGTGTTGCTTTTGGTCTAGGTCTCGCCGTTGGTATTTCCTTTTAAACAACTGAGAAACCAGAAAAGCCCGGTAAGATGAATTTCTTTACCGGGCTTTTTCTTTGGGTTTTAATATATACAACTGGAAGCTGCCGTTAGAACCATCAGAGAGGACAAGGAATGCAGAGACTTAAAGGCCAGCGCTTTAAGTACGCATTGGCCGCGGGTGTTAAATGGTTTTCCCATTTCCGTAAACATGTGGACAAGATCAATGTTTTTCCGGTTTCGGACGCGGATACCGGCAAAAACATGTACGCGGCTTTTCAGGCAGCGCTTAAGGAAGTCCAGACCATTCACAGCAACAGCGCGGCGGAAATCGCTCATGCTGCCTCCCGGGGTGCCTTAATGGGAGGGCGCGGATGTTCCGGAATGATTTTATCCGGATTTTTTTCCGGATTTGCCGAGGCAGTAGGCAATAAAGAGACCCTTAGCGCCCATGACCTGGCCCGGGCGTTCCAAATTGGCAGTCAGCGCGCGAGGGAAATGGTGGAACATCCGCAGGAAGGAACCATCCTCTCAGTCGGAGATCAAGCTGCGCAGGATGCCGCTGCCGAAGCCAAGGTTTCCCAAGGTATTTTCCAGGTACTGGAATCCGCCTGGCAGGGCGCTGCCAAAGCCCTGGCCAGAACCAGCCAACAGCTGAAAGTCCTGGATGAAAACCAGGTAGTGGATGCCGGCGGCCTGGGACTGGTTTACTTTTTTGAAGGCTTGGTGCGTTACAGCCGGCGCCAATCAGTGGCTTTATCCGCAGCCGACACATCATCCCCAGCAATAAAGAAACCAACTGGTCCGCTTCCGGAACTTCCCATCTCACCCTTTAAATTCTGCGTGGAATTCGTTCTAACCGGAGAAAAAGCCGATGCCCAAAGCATCCGGAACGCGCTTCAGCCGGTGGGAGAACATATCATGGTGGCCTCGGCCGCCGGATCTGTTTTCAAAGTCCATGTTCATGCCCGGGAGCCGGAAGCAGTCTTTGAAAAGGTTTCAGCCCTGGGCCGGATCACCTGGGAAAAAGTTGATGATATGGAAAAACAACATCAGGATTCCCTGGGTCTCAAATCCTCCGCCCTGAAGGACGGAGAATTTGAGGCGGGGAATTCGCAATGACGTATTAAAAAAGGAGATTTTCTGATGGAGCGTATTGCCATAGTAACGGACAGCACCTGCGATCTGCCCGGTCCGATTTTGCAGGAGCAGGGAATTCATATGATTCCCCTGAGTGTTTTATTTGGTGACGATGAATATCAGGACGGAATTGATTTGTCTCCGGAAGAGTTTTATGCCAAGCTGGCCAAGGCTTCGGAACTGCCCACTACATCACAGCCCTCGGCCGGAAGATTCGCCGCGCTTTTTCAGGAACTCGAAAAAAAAGGCGTTACTCATGTTATCAGCCTGCACATCAGCCGCAAGTTTTCCGGGACGCAAAACTCAGCTAATATAGCTGTAAAAATGGTCCCCGGCCTGAAGATCACTGTTGTGGATTCCCGCAGCACGAGTTACGGCCTGGGTCTCTTGGTTCTGTATGCGAATAAGCTGGTCAAAGACGGTATGGGTTTTGATGAAATTATTTCCCGCCTGGAGGCCAAAATTCCGGAAACCGCAATTTATTTCGCCGTGGACAGCCTGGATTCACTGCAGCGCGGCGGCCGTATCGGTAAAGCCGGCGCTTTTATCGGCAAGGCTCTGGGCATTAGGCCGCTCATGGTCCTAGACGGACACAGCGGTGAAATCGAGGTGGTTAAAAAAGTCCGTTCCCTCGAAGCCGCGACCTCCAGTATGGTTGAATTAGCGCAGACCCATGTGCGCCAATACGGCCTTACCTTAGGCATTGCCGTGATTCACTCCGCGATTCCGGAACGGATGCACAATCTTCTAACCGCCTTGCGCACTACGGGTACGGATTATAAACATATTATGACCGGATCGATAGGCGCGGTTATCGGGACTCATCTGGGTCCGGACGGCTGGGCCGTGGGACTCTGTTGACAAAATAATATAACTATGGTAATATGACCATGGTTATATTATCCGGGAGAGATGGGCGATGCAACAAATATCAGCGGGACAATTTAAAGCCAAATGTTTAAAGATTATGGATGAAGTACTGAAATCCCACGAAGAAATTGTTGTTACCAAGTTTAAAAAACCTATTGTGCGGATTTTACCCTTTGATAGTGAGAACCAAACCAAGCGGGCTTTGTTTGGTTTTCTGAAGCACACGGTTATCATTAGAGGAGATATAGTTAAATCAATAGGGGAGCCCTGGAACGCGGATGAGAAAAAAGCAGTCTAAGCTTCTGCTTTTTGATACCCATATTTGGTTATGGCTTTTAAACGGCGAGGAACGTGTGAAAAGCTCTAAAAAATTGGCGCTGATAGAAAAAACAGCCAAGGATTCAGGGATTAAAGTTTCGGTTATTTCGGTATGGGAAGTGGGCATGTTGGAATCAAAGGGAAGAATTCTTCTGCCTTGTCCGATACAAAAATGGATTAAACAGGCTCTCTCCGCTCCGGGAATATCCTTGGCTCCTTTAACTGAAGAAATAGCTATTGAGAGCAGCCGACTTCCGGGTGATTTCCATGGTGACCCTGCTGACCGCATTTTAGTCGCAACCGCCAGGAATATAGGAGCGAGTTTACTTACCTGTGACAAGGAAATATTAGCTTATTCCAAAAAGCAGAATTTCAGAGCCTTTTCCCTCTAGTGGAGTGTCTCATGCTGTTTGTACTTTATATCGGCTGTGTCACAGTCGCGTTTTCTCTCCCTTTGGAAAAGGGAGACGGAGGGATTTGGTTGCCCTAGCAGAAGGATTGCCTTGTAAAACAACCTTTTGCTCGTTCAAGCAAATCCCCCTACCCCCTTCTCCGAAGGGGGAATCTTGCAAATTGCCATTGCGACATGCTCCATCATTTAAGAGACACTACACTAGGAGCAAGGCTATACGCCCTTACTCCTCTTTCAATGCGGCCGCAATGTGTGCGGCCAGGGCCGTAACAGCCTCGGTGGCAATGTATGAAGTGTTAGTGGCGGGGGATTCTTCGGATGTTTTTTTATCCTCACGATGAGCGCGCAGGCTGAATATCTCGTCAGCCAGATTAATGGCGGCCAGGATGCTGATTTTAAGGGGAATATTCAGGTTTGTACTCTGAGCGATTTCCTTCATCTTATTATCCACATAACGGGCCAGTTCCTGAATATACTGTTCATCCGCCGCTCCCCGGATGGTGTATTCATTCCCGAAAATATTTACTTTTACGATATGGCGATCTTCACTCATTTTTTTGCTTCACCACCTGAATCTGCGCTTTCTCCAGCTCATCCGTAATTTTCATAATGGAAGAAATGACTTTTTTTCGCTCACGGCGTAATTTGTCCAGATCCCGGTCCCTGGCCTGCGTTTCCATAACCAGGGAACGCTCATCGCGCAACGGCAAACGCTCCAACTCGGAAGCGCGTAAGCGCCATCGCTTGGTTTCATCCCGGGCGATGCGTAATTCAGTGATTAACTGATCGACCCGCTGAACCAGCCGGGTCCAGTCCTCGGTTGACATAAAATTTTCCGCCTCTTATCTTTCTCTGGGAGCCTGAGCATTTAGTCGGTTTTGTCATACCCACGTGATATTTATATTCCAGTAGGGGCGGGTTTTAAACCCGCCCTTACAACTAATTCCTTTAAAATCAAAGCCTCTGGATTCCCGCCTGTCCTGGATGATTTAGTCCAGGGATAAGTGCATTCGGGAATGACAACCAAAAAAACCGACTAATTGCTCAAACTCCTAGCGCTGCCGGGCGCCGAATTTCTCGCCCAGCCGGTTAAGGATTTCATTCTGAAGTTTTTTTACTTCCTCTTCCTGCAAGGTTCGATTATGGTCCTGAAAAGTAAGCGAAAAGGCCAGGCTCTTGGTTCCCGGCGGCATGCCTTCACTCTGGAATAAATCAAAAGGCATCACTTGGGTCAGCAGATCATGGCCCAGAGAGTGAATAACCTGCATAACCTCTCCGGCCTGAATATCCTCGGAAACAGCGAGGGAAATATCGCGTACCAACGCGGGAAAACGGGAAAAAGGCTTAACCTCGGGCTGCCGAATCCAGTATTGACCAAGTGTTTCCATATCGAGTTCGGCCGCGAAAACCGCCCCATTCAATTTATAATTTTCCAGGCTTTCCGGATGCAGTGCGCCGGCCCAACCCAAGGCCCGGTTGTCGGGAGCCTTTAGAACAAAGGATATTCGCGGATGCATAAAGGGTATATCCGATGATTCAAGCTTGAAGCCGGAGCCATTTCCTATGTGCAGCCGTGAAAAAAGACCTTCCAGGACTCCCTTTAAATCGTAAAAATCGGATGCCGGACGCTTTTTTCCCTCTCGCCAATGCATGGGACTCCGCGGTCCGGTTAGTAATATCCCCAGGTGTTTAGGCTCTTGGGGAAGTTCTTCCCGGCTGCGAGGAATGTAAACCGCCCCGGTTTCAAAAAGGTAGATACGCTCCCGGCCCCGGCGTTGATTATATGACAGGACATTGAGCAGCCCCGGCAAAAGGGAAGTCCGGAGCAGCGAGGACTCGACATTAAGCGGATTTTTCAAAACTACGGCGGAACGCCAGGCATGGTCGCCGGGCAAACGCAAGTGCTCGAAATGCCGGGGATCAAGAAAACTGTAACTCACGGTTTCAGTAAGACCAAGCCCGGCGGCCAAATTTCGGCATTCATGCATAAACTCCCTCTCAGGATCAGCTTTGGGAGAAACCAGGGGAGCTCGGGGAGTCCGGGAAATGATTTTGTCGTAGCCTATGACCTCGGCGATCTCTGCAATTAAATCCTCTTCCAGGGAAACGTCAGACCGAAAACTTGGAACCCTGACAGTGTAGTAATCCGTGCTTTTACCGGGCTCGATTTTAAACCCCAGACGGGATAAGGCGCTTAAAGCATGGCCGCGGTCCAGCTTCATTCCGAGCACTTTTTCAGCCCGGGAAAGGCGCAGTGAAATCAAGGAAGGTTTCCCGGGATTAGGATATTGATCGACTATACCCTGCAATATGGTTCCGCCCGCGATTTCCGCCATCATGCGGGCCGCGCGATTAAGGGCCAGCAGTAATCCGGCTTCAGGATCCACTCCCCGCTCAAAACGGTAAGAGGATTCTGACTGGCATCCGGTTCCCCGCATGGTACGGCGAACGGCTGCCGGCTCAAACCAGGCTGCTTCCAATAACACATTTACTGTTTTATCAGTCACCTCAGTATCCTGACCGCCCATCACTCCGGCCAGGGCCACGGGTTTATCAGCATCCGCGATCACCAGTTCGATTCCGGAAAGCCTGCGTTCGAGACCGTCAATAGTGGTTATGGCTTCTCCTTTCCGGGCCAGGCGAACTTTTATAGCCGGGCCGGACAAGCGATCAAGGTCAAAAGCATGAAGCGGATGTCCGATTTCCATTAGAATGTAATTAGTAATATCCACAACATTATTGAGCGGACGAATACCTACTCTTTCAATCATTTTCTGCAGCCACTCGGGCGAAGGACCTATCTTAACGCCCTGGATTACCCGGGCACAGTAACGGCGGCATTCTGCCGGAATTTCAATATCAACCTTAACCCTGGCACCGGCTTCAGAACTCGATTCTAATAGGGAAACTTCAGGCACTTTAAGCGGACGGTCAAGCACAGCCGAGACATGCCGGGCAACCCCCAAGTGGGAAAGGCAATCAGAACGGTTGGGGGTTATTTCTATTTCAAATACAGTATCATTTTTAGCTTTCAAGAGTTCGGCCACCGGTGTTCCCAACGGAGTATCTTCCGAAAAATGCATTATCCCGCTGCCTTCATCAGAAATTCCCAACTCTCGCTCGGAACAGAGCATGCCGTATGATTCCTCGCCCCGGATCTTAGTATGCTTGATTTTCATCCCGGACGGAAGCAGCGCTCCCTCTAAAGCCATGGGTACGGTATCACCCACAGCAATATTCGAAGCGCCGCAAACCACACGGAGTGTTTCTCCGGGTATTTCAACCTCGACAAGCCTAAGTTTATCAGCATTGGGATGGGGAGAAACCTGTTTCAAACGGCCTATAACGACCCTTTCCAAGGCCGGAGTTTTATCTTCAGGATTGGATACTTCCAGGCCGGTCATAGTCAGGCGGTGAGCCAGCTCTTTGGGAGTAATATCTTTTAAATCAACATACTGGGACAGCCAGGCGAGAGATATATTCACGATTAATGCTCCTCTTAAATTTCCGCAATTTTTTCATAAAAGTGTCTGTATGTCAAGGTGATTAAGGGGTTGAAATACGGTTAACAGTAATAGTATATCTCTTTATATTCAATGTATTTTTTAAGATCTTCAGAAATTACTTTAAAGGCTGAGATTTAATAATTAGTTCCTTTTGCGGAACTAAATTTTCCTAAGCTTGTCATTTCGAGGCGAAGCCCTGGACTAAATCATCCCCCTGGACTAATTCATCCAGGACAAGCGGACAGGCCGAGAAATCTCCCGGCCCCCTGATAATTCAAACGTTTGCTGGGAGATTCCTCACTACGTTCGGAATGACAAATCTAAGAAAACAATTTTTTCGCAACAGATGCTAATCATTCCTAGGAATCTGTCGGACTTAAGTCATTCTCCCCCTTTTGTAAAGGGGGCAGGGGGGATTTAATCAATAAAACGCCCGCTTTCATATGCAAAATCCCCCTCAATCCCCCTTTTTCAAAGGGGGAAGAGTGCTCAAAATCCGATTTTGTGCCTAAGTCCGACAGGCTCCTAGAGCCGGCTTCTTTATCCTGAGCCTGCCGAAGGGCATGCCGGCCTGATTTGAGGACGGACATGGAAACCGACCCCTACTTGTATCTTACTCTAAGCCCGAGGGTAGCCGCCGGCTTTAGCCTGCGCAAAAAAATGTCATATTAATCCTTTGCCTCTATTAGAATTTTATGTTATTTATAATCGTTATGAGTACCAATAAGCCTATCCCAGACCATCCCAATCAAGGCATAATAACTTCCGTGCGCGGGAGTGTTATTGACGCGAAATTCGAAAAACATCTGCCCTCAATTAATAGCATCCTTTGTACCGGACCGCAAAAAAAGATCGTGGTGGAGGTTCTTTCCCATCTCGATGTCAGCCGTGTGCGGGGTATAGCCCTTACCCCTACATCCGGCCTGAAGCGAGGTTCTCCTATAATTGATACGGGCGAACCTCTAAAGGTTCCGGTTGGAAAAGGTCTCCTCTCCCGAATGTTCAATGTTTTCGGGCTGCCGATTGACAATCTGCCCCCTGTACTCAATGCCAAGCAACGCTCAATATATCGTGATCCGCCGCCCCTTTACCGGCGTTCTACTAAATCGGAGATTTTCGAGACTGGTATTAAGGCCATTGATATGCTGGTCCCCTTGGAACGCGGCGGAAAAGCCGGACTTTTCGGCGGCGCCGGCGTAGGAAAAACCGTTTTACTCACTGAACTTATTAATAATGTAGCAGGACGGCATGAAGGTGTAAGTGTTTTTTGCGGCATTGGCGAACGCAGCCGGGAAGGCGAAGAATTATACCGGGAAATGAAGAAAACCGGGGTGCTTTCAAATACTGTCATGGTTTTCGGCCAAATGAACGAGTTGCCCGGCGCCCGCTTCCGGGTAGCGCATTCCGCCCTGACCATGGCTGAGTATTTCCGTGATGACGAACGTCAGGATGTACTTCTGCTGATTGATAATATTTTCCGCTTTATTCAGGCCGGGTCCGAGGTTTCCGGACTCCTGGGCCGGATGCCTTCGCGCCTGGGATACCAACCCACAATGTCAACCGAACTTTCGCAGGTCGAAGAGCGAATCGCCAATACTGATACCGGGGCTATTACCTCGATCCAGGCCGTATATGTTCCGGCTGATGATTTCACCGACCCGGCGGCCATACATACCTTTTCCCATCTTTCGGCTTCTATTGTTTTGTCCCGTAAACGAGCGAGTGAGGGGCTTTTTCCGGCTATTGACCCTCTGCAATCAGGCTCAAACATGCTTACTCCAGGAATCGTGGGGGAGCGGCATTACAGGCTGGCCCAGGAAAGCCGAAAAACCCTGGCGGAATATGATGAACTCAAGGATATTATTGCCATGCTGGGACTGGAAGAACTTTCCCGGCAGGACCGGAACACGGTTTTTCGCGCCCGCAGGCTGGAGCGCTTTTTAACCCAGCCTTTTTTTACTACGGAATTATTTACCGGCCTGCCGGGTAAATATGTCAGTCTGGCCGAAACCCTGGACGGCTGTGAGCGGATCCTGCAGGATGATTTCCAAGCGTATCCGGAGAGCGCTTTGTACATGATTGGAAACATCAATGAGGCAAAAAAACCGCCGCTGGAAGCTCCTGAATCCGGAAAAACGCTTGAGTAACTAGCCGATTTTGTCATACCCGCATGTAGTAAGCGGGTATCCAGTGATTTTTAATTCCTTTGAAATCAAAGACGCTGGATTCCCGATAAGGGCATTCGGGAATGACAACAAAAAAAACCGACTAATTGTTTAAGCTCAATATAAAAGGAAATAACATGGATAATATCGCAATGCGGCTTAAAATTCTTCTCCCCTCACAAGTTTTTGCTGAGATTGATGGTGTTACGCGCATAGTAGCGGAAACCACTGAGGGAGGACTAGGTCTTCTGCCACGTCGCCTGGATTGCACGGCTAGCTTAGTTCCGGGAATACTAATTTACACCTTGCGACCGGACCATGAAGCATATTTTGCCGTGGATGAAGGCATAATAGTTAAATCAGGGTCTGAAGTCCTGGTATCAGTACGCCATGCCATGTCCGGGACTGATCTTTCCAGCCTGCGCCTCGCAGTAGAACATGAATTCCTGACCAGGGATGATATGGAAAAAAGCCTGCGTTCCTCCCTGGCAAAGCTGGAGAGCCATTTTGTACGCAACTTTTTGGAGATAAGTCATGGCGGCTGAGAAACATATACCTTCCCATGAAAAAGAGAATTCTGGGGCCGAACTTATCAATACGGTGGGCAATAAGGCTGAAAGGAAGCTGAGAGCCCGGCGTAAAAAGCACAAAACCATCTGGTTCGGATTTAGTATGGCCGGCTTGGTCGGTTGGTCAGTAACAATTCCCGGTGTACTCGGGACTTTGCTGGGAATATGGATTGACAAGCATTATAAAAATTCTTATTCATGGACACTCATGCTTATGCTAATTGGCGTAATGATTGGCTGCATCCTGGCCTGGAACTGGATGAATAAAGAGCGTGAAGCTGCCAGAAAGGATCGGGAAGAAAATGGAAATGAGCTTTCCTGAACCATTAACTTTTGGCCTTGCGTTATTGGCAGGACTTGGAATTGGCGCTTTTTTCTTCGGAGGCCTATGGTGGACCATTACCAAGAGCATTTCAGCGCAAAAACCCAAATCCCTGCTTTTATTCAGTTTTATGGTCAGAATCGCGATATCAATACCGGCCATCTATTTTGTAGCTGCGAATAATTTTGCGCGGTTAATAATATGCCTGACCGGATTTTTTGCGGCCAGGCTGATAATGGTGAAGGTTGTAAGGAAACGTGATGTTAATATCCAAGAATCTAAATAGAATTTGAAATTTCCCCCTTTGGAAAAGGGGGGGTAAAACACCTGGAGAATCACATGAAAATAAGTCCTGATGGAATAATATTCTGGCAAATGGGGTTTATTACTCTAAACGCCACCATTGTCTTTACCTGGGGATTAATGATTTTTATTGCTTTAGGGGCTTGGCTTATCACGCGTAAAATTTCCACTGATATAAAAATATCCCGCTGGCAAAACCTCCTGGAGATCCTGACTATATTTGTGAAAGAGCAGATAATAGATGTAGGATTAAGCTCTCCGGTAAAATATATGAGCTTTCTGGGAACGCTTTTCATCTTTATTGCGATCTCGAATTTATTTACCATTATACCAGGCTACCATCCGCCCACCGGCTCACTCTCGACTACAACAGCCCTGGCAATCTGCGTGTTTGTGGCAGTACCAATATTCAGCATTGCTGAGAAGGGAATTGGCGGATATTTAAAGAATTTTCTCCAGCCAACCCCATTTATGCTGCCTTTTAATATTATCGGCGATTTATCACGCACCCTGGCTCTGGCTGTGAGACTTTTTGGAAATATCATGAGCGGTACTATGATCGTAGCTATTTTATTAACCGTAGTACCCCTGTTCTTTCCAATCTTGATTAATATACTCGGTCTCTTGACCGGCCTGGTGCAGGCCTATATTTTCTTTATTCTGGCCACGGTTTACATTGCGGCCGCAACGAGGACGGTGAAGTAAAATGCCTCAAAAAATTTGTCATTCCGAGCGAAGCGAGGAATCTCCAAGAAAACGCTTGATTACCAAGTGTTCTATGAGATTCCTCGCTTCGCTCGGAATGACAAATTCTCGGAGTTCGGTTTAGAATAGTACGAAACACACACAATAAAAGGAGAAAATTTAAATGGATAATATTGGATTAATCGCATTGGCTTCAATTGTAACCGCCGGCATTACCATGGCCATCGGCTCGCTGGGACCGGCCCTGGGAGAAGGCAGGACCGCTGCCATGGCCCTGAGTTCCATTGCCCAGCAGCCTGACGAATCAAATACTATAACGCGCACTCTCTTTGTCAGCCTGGCCATGATCGAGTCCACGGCTATTTACTGCTTTGTGGTCGCCATGATTCTTATTTTCGCCAATCCTTTTTGGAATTACGTGCTTTCCAAAGCCGGAAGTTAAGCCGTGCTTATTGATTGGTTCACAATAATTGCCCAGATCATTAACTTTCTGATCCTGGTCTGGCTGCTTAAGCGTTTTCTCTATAAACCTATCCTCAATGCCATGGATGCCCGGGAGAAAATGATTGCAGCGCAGCTCACTGAGGCACAAAAGAAAATGGCTGAAACAGAACAAGAACGCCTGGTTTTTAAGGATAAAAACGAGGAATTTGACCGTGAAAAAGACGCCATGCTCAAACAGGCCGCCCAAAAAGCGCAAGAGCTGGGTAAACGCTTGAATCAGGATGCCAGGGATGAAATAAACCAACTGCAGGCCAGGTGGCATGCGGCACTCAGGCAGGAGAAAGACACTTTTAAGCGGGAATTAATAATCAGAGCTCAAAAAGAGGTCTTCGTTCTGGCAGGGCGCACACTGGAAGATTTAGCCGGCTGTCAGTTGGAGGAGCGCATGGCCCATGTTTTCATCCAGCGCTTAAAAGAAATGGATAAAGATGAAAAAACGCGTACTATGACCATTATTAAGAGTTCTCACGCGCCCGTGGTTATTAAAAGTGCCTTCAATCTGTCCAAATCACTGCGCCGGGAGATCGAAACTACCATCCAGGAGGTGTTCGCCACGGACATCCATACTAGTTTTGAAATCTCCCCGGACTTGGTGAGCGGAATAGAGCTTCATACTAAAGAGCATAAGATGTCATGGAATATTGCCGAGTATCTCTCTTCACTGGAAAACAATATGGGAAAAATTCTGGATAGGACCGCGATAAATGAAAGCGCCTAATACCGGACTTTCTGCTGTTTTGGAGACAACTTTCAATAGTTTAAAACAGGCTCGCGATGAGCATGAGCAGCAGTTGATTTTGCGTGAAGTAGGCACAGTGATATCAGTTAATACCGGAGTTGCAAGCGTATCGGGCTTGAGCAGCGCTGGTTTTGAAGAAATAGTCAAGTTTCATAACGGTTTATCCGGAGTGGTTTTTAATCTCGAGGAGGAAGAAATAGGCGTTATCCTCCTGGGAGACAGCGCGGATTTATCGGCCAAAACCGAGGTTAAATGTACCGGCCGGGTCATGGATATCTGCGTAGGGGAAGGTCTTCTGGGGAGGGTTTTGGATCCGCTTGGCAAGCCACTGGATAATCAAGGACCGATCAAATACAGCCAACGAATGCCTATTGAGCGTGAATCAGCCTCGATTATGGACCGGGCGCCGGTAACAGTGCCTATGCAGACCGGACTGAAAGTCGTAGACGCGCTTATTCCTATTGGCCAGGGACAACGCGAGCTGATCCTAGGTGACCGTCAGACCGGAAAAACGGCCATTGCTCTGGACACTATTATTAACCAGAAAGAAAAGGATATTATATGTGTTTATTGCGCTATTGGTCAGCGCAGCGCCTCCACAGCCGGGGTTATTGCCCGTCTGAGAGAGCATGGGGCCATGGATTATTCTGTAATAGTTGTTGCCGAGGGAAATGAAGCTCCGGGAATACAATATATTGCGCCTTATGCCGCCACAAGTATAGCTGAATATTTCATGGAGCAGGGCCGGAATGTTCTGATTATTTATGATGATTTAACCCACCATGCCCGGGCCTACCGGGAACTCTCGCTTCTCCTGCGCCGTCCGCCCGGCCGGGAAGCCTATCCAGGTGATATCTTTTATATTCATTCCCGTCTTTTAGAACGCGCAACTCACTTGCGGGATAAACTCGGAGGCGGTTCCTTAACCGCTCTCCCCATTATAGAGACCGAGGCCCAGAATCTTTCCGCCTACATTCCGACTAATCTGATTTCCATTACAGACGGACAGATTTATCTCTCCCCAACCCTCTTTCAAAAAGGTATTTTACCGGCAGTGGACGTGGGAAAATCCGTCTCCCGGGTGGGTGGTAAGACCCAATTAGTAGCATATCGCGCAGTAGCGGGCGATCTTAAACTGGCATACTCCCAATTTGAGGAATTAGAGTCCTTTGCGAGATTCGGGACCAGACTTGATGACGAATCACGCCGAAAAATTGAGCATGGGCAGCGTATCCGTTCATGTCTCAAACAGCCCGCCCTCCAACCCATTCCGGTAATTGAACAAATAACTGTGCTGCTAACTCTTTCTAAGGGATTATTTGACAATATTTCCCTGGATAATATGGGCCAAGCCGAAAAAGCCATTCGAAAGGGTGCTTATCAACTTCCCAAGGAGATTCAAGAGCGTATTCTGCGCGGGGAAAAAATGAGTCAAGAAAACCAGGATAAGATTATTGCCATGGCAGTGGATATACTCTCCCAATTTCAGGATCCTAAATGAGCCAGACTATGGAAAGCCTGCACCGCAGGCTTAAAGGCACTGATGATCTTAAATCCGTGGTAAAAACCATGAAGACCCTGGCAGCAGTAAACATAAGCCAATATGAGAAAGCTGTCCTGTCTTTAAAAGACTACTACCGTACTGTGGAATTAGGACTTATCGCTTATCTGCGTACATCCGCTCCTCAGCCATATGCCGATAAGCGCAACTCAAAAACCAGCAATACAGGTCTGGTGGTCTTCGGATCCGATCAAGGCATGGTAGGGCAATTTAATGATTCCTTAGCCGAGTTTGTAATACAAAAATCAAACAATCTGCCAGGCAAAAAGATAATTTGGCCCGTTGGTGAACGCGTTTATTCACGTTTATCAGATTCCGGCTTGCCCTTGGAATCATGCAGCCGGGTTCCTGATTCAGTCTCCGGCATAACGCCTTTAATCAGCCGGATACTGAATGATATTCAAAAGAGAAAAAAGAGCGAACAAATCAGCCGGATTATAATTTGTTTTAATCACCCTAAATCCAACATTTCTTATGAACCTTTAAGCCAGAGCCTTCTGCCGCTTGATCAAGCATGGTTCGAAAATTTGAAGACTAAAAAATGGCCGAGCCGCAGACTACCCCAAGTCATTCCTCCGGGAATAGCCGGCTTGCCGGCGCTTATCAGAGAATACCTTTTTGTCTCCCTGTTCAAAGCCTGCGCCGAATCTTTAGCCAGTGAAAACGCGACCCGATTAATGGCCATGCAAGGAGCGGAGAAGAACATCAACGAGCTTTTTGACCGATTGCAGGCCCAATTCCACCAAAAACGCCAGAATTCCATTACCGAAGAACTATTTGACGTCATTTCCGGGTATGAAGCCCTCACAACCTCGTAAGTGGGGATTACAAATTAGCTTTCATCAGCACTGTGGAGATGGCCGCAGATTGGAGCGGATATCCCGGGATGGACATATTATGGTGAAAGTTGGATGGTTTATTTTATCAATTGAATAGGTAAATATTTTTTATAATTTTCAAAATCCTTATCTGTGGTAAAAATGATAAAATTTTCCATATAAGCCACTGCGCAAATCAAGAAATCAATCGTTGAACCCTGGATTCCTTTATTTCTGCAAACATTGTTGAATTCAGCGGCTTTCTCAAAATGTTCGGTTTTGAGTGGAGTATCCTCAAACGAAGCGAGTATCTCTTTTAATTGAGAGAATTGTTTGGTATTAGGTATTCCGGAAAGAAGCTCTTGGCGTATGGGTCCGATAATAGAAACTCTGCCATCTTTGATTAAATCTTTAAGCTTCTGGGTTAATTCTGTATCAGGGGATTTATGGCGCAGAGTTTGAGACCATATGCAGGTATCAACGAGAGCGTTCATCGACTCCTTGCCTTTTTATATTCATAATGCTTGTCAAAATTAATCAGACCAAAAAGCTTGAAAATATCTAATTGTTTTTTGTGGGCAATATATTCTTTCAAAGCAGCCATTACGGCTTCCTTTTTAGTTTTATGGTGCCCCACTTTTAACGCTTGCATGATTACTTTGTCGTCCAAGGCTAAATTTGTTGCCATTTCACACCTCCTATTACACAAAATATAACACATTTATTTGTGTAAGTCAATGAATTCGTTTACTTGTGTTGCAACCAGTTTTCAGAGGCATTTGTGTTACTTTGTCATTCCGAACGTAGTGAGGAATTTCCTCATCCCGCCCCTAGAAGCCTGAGCAATTAGTCGGTTTTTAGGTTGTCATTCCCGAATGCTTTTATCGGGAATCCATAAAAAGCTTTAAAAACAATGCCGCTGGATACCGGCTTTCGCCGGTATGACGGCAAAACAACCGATTATCAGACTAAATGCTCAAGCCCCTAGGAGCTTGTCGGACTTAACAGCGTTGAAAAAGCTAATCTGCGTATTAAATTGCATTTTTATATAACTTCCCCCTTTTTTAAAAGGGGGATTGAGGGGGATTTTATCAGGCTGTATCCCGCCTCAGCGTATGCATTCTTTTCAAGTTCCATGCAATACATACCAATGCCCATTCT
>CBDUZI010000009.1:0-46565 GCA_965371665.1 uncultured bacterium | reverse complement strand
CCTGCCCCCTTTACAAAAGGGGGAGAATGACTAAAGTCCGACAGGCTCCTAGACCTTATAATTAATCCGTAACTAACAGATTACTCAGCGCCCCCAATTTTTATTGACATCTTTGTTATACAGTGCAATACTTATATTACAAATGTAATATAAGGGAGGTTTAGTTATGCATACCATTGCTTTGCGAGTGCCTGATGATGTCGCTCGACAGGTGGAAGAAGTATCTAAAAAACTTCAAAGGACCAAAAGCTTTATAATAAGAAAAGCGATTGAAGTATATATCCATGAGTATGTTGATTATCAAATCGCCCTTGACAGACTCAACGATAAGGATGATGAGATCATTTCCGCGAAAAAAATGAGATCACTTAGTGAATAACAAAATCTATTTCAAAAAGTCTGTCAGCAAAGATATTAAAAAGATTGATTCTGCTCAGCGGATAAAAATTATGAATCAAATCCAGAAAGTATTGTCGGAAAATTCGCATAAAGGCAAAAGATTAACCGGCGATTTCGAAGGTCTTTGGAGGCTGAGAATCGGCGATTACCGAGTTATTTACACGGTAATCCGTGATGGTTGGTTGATTTTACGAATCGGGCATAGAAAAGATATTTACGAATAAAAGCCCGGTGCTCGCCGGACTCTGGAAGCTGATTTCAAATCTGTGCTAAAAAATCCGGAATTTGTAATTCCAGCCCCCGGCAGCAAGGGATAGCAACCTGAAGCGGCCGCGGATTTAATCCTGTTTTTGCTTTTTTTTCTTGATTTTTCCGGGAATGACAATTATACTCCAAGTAATGTCAATATGTAGTGGTAGGTTTTAAACCTGCCCCTACTCCAATACGCGCTATAAAATAGAAGGAGAACAACTAGTCTGAGCAAATCGAGGAGGCGCGGGTGTTTGGATTTCTGAACAAACGAGGAATAATCGGCCTGGATATTGGCACTCATTCTATTAAAGCTGTTCAATTAAAAGGAAAAGGCGACAAGCTGCGCCTGGGAAATCTTGCCATGCTGGAAATTCCGCCGGAAGTACAGGAAGAGGCGGATCCTGCCGAGAAAAACGAACTTATCGCGCGAATTATCAAACAATTAATGAAAGAAAATGATCTTCGCGCCAGGAATGTTGTAACTGCAATCTCCGGCGATTCAGTTATTGTCCGTTACGTCAAACTTCCCTACATGAGCGAAGATGAGTTGAAAAATGTAATTACCTACGAAGCTGAGCAGTATATACCCCTGGCGATTGATCAGGTAGTTCTGGATTTTGAAGTTCTCGGAGAATTGGAAGAGGACGGCCAGAGAAAAATAGAGGTTCTGCTGGTAGCGGCCAAGGAGGATATCATTGACCGGCATGTCGATCTTTTGAAGCGGGTCGGCTTGACACCGGCTGTGATTGATGTGGATACTTTTGCGCTGGAAAATGCCTTTATCTATAATTTCGACCAGACCGAGGGAGAGACGATCAGTCTGATTAATATCGGCGCCAAATTAACCACTATCAATATCCTGGAAAACGGCGTTTCCCATTTGACCCGGGATGTGGCGGTGGCGGGAAATAATTTTACCCGGGAGATTCAGAGGGAATTCGGGATTTCTTTTGTTCAGGCTGAGGAATTGAAATTTCGGGCGGGCGAAGTCCTGATTGAATCCGAAGACATTATGCAAATGGAGATGCCCGGCAAAGATGACGAGGTCAACCGGATTGGTGAAGCCATTACTCCGGTATTGAATAAATTGGTAGCGGAAATCCAGCGCTCTTTTGATTACTATGAGAGCTCTATTCGACGGGGAACTATTTCCCGCATCCGGCTTTCCGGCGGGACTTCCCGTCTGAAAAAAATTGATAAATATCTTGCGAACAAGCTTAACCTGGCCGTAGAAATGAATGATCCCTTTCAAAAAATCAGTATTCCGGAAAAAGAGTTTGACATCGGTTTTATCACGGCGCGAGCCCAGATGTTTAATGTGGTAGTGGGACTCGCCATGCGCCAGGCGGACTAAAACGTGGTTAAAATTAATCTACTGCCTTTGAAAATTCGTAAAACCAAGGGCATGATAAAGTTATATACCTACATGCTTATCGGCGGTTCGGCCGGAACGCTGGTATTGGTTTTATTGCTGATGGGTTTACTGGTGCAAACTTATCGGATCGAGGCGAAGTTGAAGAGGATTAATTCCGCGGAGGAGCTGTTCTCCGAGAAAATCGAAGAATTACGGAAGCTTATCGGGCAAGAGCAACAGGTGCAGAAAAGCCGGGTCTTGCAGGAAAAATTGATGGTTCAGCACACTACCTGGATTTCCATACTGGATGAATTGGCGGACGTGGTTCGCGATGATATGTGGCTGACCCGGCTGCAGTCGCAGAGGAGAAAACCGGACGCCGGATTGGTGCTGATTATGGAAGGACAGGCCTATAATAAAATAACCGTGGCGGATTTTTTAACGGCCTTGGAAAGGTCGGCATTATTTTCGGACGTCGGGCTGGAATCCTTGACCGAAGTCAAAAACCAAGATCAATCCCAGGTTCAGTTTAAGCTAAAGCTGAATGGTTCCTATGAGCTGCAAGCCGGGGCGCGGCAGTGAATCGCCGGATTTATATTTATATTGCGGCCGGATTAGCCGTTGTCGGCTTACTGGCGGCCTATGTAATAGGCGCTTATTCTCCCTTGGCCAAGCGTCAAAACGAACGCCGCCGGGAGTTAAATATTAAGCAGCAGGAGTTGAAAGCGGCGCGCAAATTGTTGACCCAATACGATGAGTTCAAGGAGCGGGCGGCCCAGGTTAAACTGGAGATGTACCGCCTGCAGGAACGCATACCAAGCCGCCCCCGCATAGCCGCTTTGCTGAAGGCAGTTACGCGGGCCGCGACCAAATGCAATATCAAGGAATTTCAATTCGCCCCTCAGGCCTTAGTAGCCAGGGAAGGGTTCGTGGAACAGCCGGTGCGGATTGTGGTTACCTGTGGATATCATCAGTTGGGAATGTTTTTAAGCCAATTGGCCGCGCTGCCGCGGCTGGTTAATACCCAAGACCTGCAAATTACCGGAAAGGAAAAGGCGGATGAAACTGAGTCGGTTACGGCTGAACTGACCTTGGTAACGTATGTGTTTGACAGCCGCTCGCTTCATCACCGGGAGGACCCGGAGGCAAAAAAATCAGCCAAGAAAGAAAAAGACCGAGAATGAAACGCAAACCGGCGGTACCTAGGGGAATTCGGGGAATAATGATCTTGTCCATGGTCATAGGCCTTAGCGGCCTGATTTATAGTTTGGAGGCCGAGGAAAAAAAACTTACTCTGCAGACGGGCCCGCAACCGGTTTATAAAACTAAAGGCAGAAGTGATCCCTTTCTCCCGCCGCGGTTTGGGAAACTGCATAAGGTTACGGAACAAGTGGATATTGAAAACCTGAAACTGACGGGTATTATCAGGAACCCGCAACGGGCCTTGGCTTTGTTTTCTTCCCGGACCGGGCCGAAATTCGGCTATTTACTCAGGGGAGAGCGGCTGTATCGGGAAAATTTTCAACCGGTACCGGAAATAACCGGTGAAATCAGCAATCCCCGGAAGGTGGTTTTAAAGCAGGGAGACCGGGAAATTGTTTTCCGGTTACATTAAAATCATTTTTCCGCAACTAATTTAGAATAAATTCCGGCATGGCCGGAGCAGTAAAAATTCAAATGACCGGAAGGGAGTGATGACCCGCACATGAATAAGCAAAGCAAGTGGGGGTTGGTGTTTATACCGGCTTTGCTGCTGGGAACCTTGAGCATGACGCTTGGTTGGTGGGGAACCGGCAGCCGGCAGTTGGCGGAAGCGCAAATTCACGCAGAAAATACTGGGCCGGAGGAATGGCTGACAGTCGGACAGGAAAAGCTGACCGGGGTTGAAGTGGAGACGGTTGACAACAAACCACAGGTGAAGATAATAACTACCGGGAAAGTCGGGAGTTCCATCCATTACCTGGACCAGCCCCAGCGTGTGCTGTTAAAAGTACACGGGGCACTGCTGACATGGAAACCTACAACCTTGGAGGTGAATCAACCGCCCCTGATCCGCGTACGGGCCGCTCAACATGACGAAGAGGTTTGGATAGTACTGGATTTAACCGAGGCCGTGAAATGGGAACGCCGGAGCCACGCTCAGGGCATTAACCTTATGCCGGAGAATTTTTCCGCGTCTTCCGTTTCTGCGCCGCCTTCCCGCCGCCGGGCGGCAAAGTCTGAACCACAAACTGTCTACGAGCAAGCGGATTTACCCGGACCTCAAACTCCGGCCGGGAACGACTACCAGGTAGTGGACGTAGCCGCCGAAAATCTGGGTGAAAAAACCCGGCTGACGGTTACGACAGACGGTCAGGTTCGTTATCGTGTGCAACGAACTAAAAAAGGACACCGGCTTTCACTTTTTATTCAAGGAGCTTCGCTTTCCTGGCGGGGGCCTCTGTCCGGGCTGCCGAAGGGACCGATCAAAAAAGTCAATGCCTATCAACAGCGGGAAGCGGGAGAATCGATAGTCAAGGTTACCGTTCAGATGACGCGGAATAGTCCGTACCTGCTCTTTCGGGACCAGAACCAGATCGTGGTTGAATTCGATAACCCGGGAACTATTTCCCGGGAGGCCGGCCGGCAGGGTAATTTGCGGGCCCTGATGTCGGTGGATTTCCAGAATGCGGATCTAGCCGCGGTTTTACGTGCTTTGGCGCATGATGCGGGTTTTGACCTGGTACTCACTCCGGGCGCCGAAGGTCTAACCGACGTTCAAGGAATGGTGACCGTAACCATCAACCAACAGGCTTTTGAGACAGTGCTGGATTTCATTTTGCGGCCGCGCAAGCTGGGCTATACTATCAGCCGGAATATCCTGCGCGTAGGCTTAGCCTCGGAATTTGCCACCAAGACCCAGGTTTTCACCTTGAAAAATTGGGATGTGAAGAATTCAAATATCCAGGAAACGATTACCGAGGCTTTTACAGAAGGAGCCAAGGGCAAGGTCCAGATCGATACTCACAATAACCGCGTGATTGTTTCAGCCATTCCCGGAGATATGACCAGGATTAGGGCCATTATGCGGGATATGGATGTCCAGCGGCGTTTGATCACCCGGACTTTTGATTTGAGTTATACCCAACCCAAAAAAATAATTCCTATGATCAAGGCCAGTATCTCATCGCTGGGATCCATAGAAAAAAATGAGCAGGGAAATTCTTTAGTGATTACCGATCTTCCCGGAAATATGCCCCAGATTTCCAATATGATTAGCCGTCTGGACACCAAGGCTCTGCAGGTTATGATCGAGGCCCGGATTGTTGAGATTTCACGATCCAATAAGCAGGAACTGGGTATCCGCTGGGATGCCACTTCCACTAATCCTGTGACGGATCCCCAATTTGCGGTCACCTCAATTCCCGAGGCTGTGGGAGCAGTGGCCGCGATTACCTTGGGAACTCTCAAATCCGGGGTGGATTTGAATGCCACGATTTCCATGCTGGAAGCCAAGGGTGCGGTGAATACCATTTCCAATCCCCGGGTGGCAGTCCTTAACAATCAAACCGCTACTTTAAGGGCCAGCAAGAATATACCTTATCAGACTAGTATGGTTAGTAACGGAGTGATTTCCAACGTGATCGAATACCTGGAACTGCCGATTACCTTGACCATAACCCCCCAGATTACCAAGGATCGTGAAGTGCTCTTAAATCCGCTTATCCTGGAAGTAACCACCATAGTGAAGGATGGAACGCCGCCGATTACCTCCTCGCGTTCCGCCACGACTCAGATGCTGGTTAAAGACGGCGAAACCATGGCGATCGGCGGCATGGTGCGGGATGAAGAATCCATCAAGGAATCAAAAGTGCCGCTGCTCGGAGATATTCCTCTATTGGGATTACTCTTTAAGAGCAAGGTGAAAATCAAGGAAAAAATCGAGCTGGTGGTTTTCCTGACGCCGCATATTTTGGAGTAAGTGGAAGTATGTTTAGATTTCTTACAGCCGGGGAATCCCACGGCCCTGGTTTGACGGTTATTATTGAAGGGTTGCCGGCCGGGCTGTCGCTGGAAGCGAGCCGGTTAAACTATGAACTGGCGCGGCGGCAAAAAGGTTACGGACGCGGCGCCCGCATGCGGATAGAGAATGATCAGGTTGTAATTTGCTCCGGTCTTCGGCAGGGACAAACTCTGGGCTCGCCGCTGTGTCTGACGATAGCTAATCGGGATTGGAAAAATTGGCAAACCATCATGGTCCGGGAAAAGCCTGCGGCCGGGGTCAAGATTCAGAAACTTCATCGTCCCCGTCCCGGGCATGCGGACCTGGCAGGTGCGCTGAAATATGACCGGCAAGATTTGAGGGACATTCTGGAACGTGCCTCGGCCCGGGAGACCGCGGCTCGCGTAGCAGCCGGCGCAGTAGCCAAGGTCCTGCTGGAAGTTTTTGAAATCAAGATCGGTTCATGGGTGGAAGTCATTGGAGGGATACGGACCAGGTTAGTCTTGGGAAATCCGGCCCGCTTGACCCGTCAGGCTGAAAAATCAGATGTGCGTTGTCCCAGTGAAGTCGCAGCCAAGGCCATGTGTCGTGCGATTGACCGGGCGGCCAAAGCTGGGGATACTTTGGGCGGGATATTTACAGTTTCCGCCTGGGGATTGCCTCCGGGTTTGGGAAGCCATGTGCAATGGGACCGCCGTCTGGATATGCGCCTGGCCGGAGCGGTAATGAGTATTCCCGCGATTAAAGGAGTGGAATTCGGGATGGGATTTGCCGGGGCCGGGAAGCCGGGATCCCAAGTGCATGATATTATCACCTATAGCCGGAGCGGTAAATATGGGCGCCGGACCAATCATGCCGGCGGTTTGGAAGGGGGCATGAGTACGGGCGAGCCCCTGTTGCTGCGCGCGGCTATGAAGCCGATTGCGAGCCTGCTCCATCCCCTGCCTTCAGTAGATATGCTAACCAAGCGCGCGTTAAAAGCTGGATATGAACGCTCGGATGTTTGCGCGGTTCCGGCGGCCGCTGTGGTGGGTGAAGCTGTAATGGCGATCGAATTAGTTAAAGTTTGGCAGGAAAAATTCGGCGGCGACTCGCTGGCGGAAATGCGGAATAATTGGAAGAACTGCCTGCGCCGGTACTCCGAAAGATGAAAGGGTTTGTTCTGGTTGGTTTCATGGGCACGGGAAAAACCGTGGTAGGCCGGGAACTGGCTTCCCGGCTGCAGTGGGATATGCTGGATACCGATAATCTTATAATAACCCGTGCCGGGAAAAGTATTTCCGGCATTTTTTCCGAGGAGGGCGAGCCGGCTTTTCGGGCAATGGAAACCTGTGTGTTGGAAGCTCTAATGGCTGGTAATACGGCGCCTCGTGTGATTTCCACGGGCGGGGGTATTGTGCTGGCCGAAAACAATTGGCCTTTATTACGGAACCTTGGCCGTGTAATCTGCCTCTGGGCTGATCCGGAAGTTATCCGGCAGCGTGTCGGAACCGCTGTGGACCGGCCGCTTCTGACCGGAACACCGGAGGAAGTGCGCACCAGAATTGATAAGCTGTTAAGGGAACGCCAGGCGGCATATTCCCAGGCGGACTGGTCATGTAATACCAACCAATGTACGCCGGCCGAAATTGCGGACCAGATATTAGCTAGGTTTAATATGGGGGATTCAATAAATGTTTAAAAATTTCCAAGAACTGGTAAATCGGGCCAAAGCGGGTCCCCATAAAGCAGTGGCCGTGGCAGTGCCTGAGACCAAAGAGATTCTCCAGGCTCTGGACCGGGCCTGGCGGGAAGGGATCGCCGAAGTGGTTCTGGCCGGTGACCGGAAAAAAATCGAGAGTATACGGGCGGAACTAAATCTGGATTTTCCTATAAAACTGCTGATAGATGTAAAGGACGAAAAAACCGCGGCCCAGGAGGCGGTTAAATCTATTGCCGAGGGACAAGCGCAAGTACTGATGAAAGGAAATCTTAAAACCAGCACCATTGTCAGCGCGTTCTTAGATAAAGCTTACGGGTTGCGTACCGAAAGACCGATCTCGCATATCTTTGTTCTGGAAAGCCGGGTGTGCGGCCGCCTGCTTTTTGTTACTGATTCAGCGATAAATATTTTGCCGGACCTTCAGCGTAAACGCTGGATTCTGCAAAACGCTATTGATTTTGTACGCGGCCTGGGATATACCAATCCCAAGGCGGCTATTTTGGCAGCCGTGGAATATGTGAATGAGAAGATGCCGGCTACGGTAGAGGCCGCGCAACTGGCAGCCATGGCTCAGCAGGGACTAATTGTTAACGGGCAGGTCGCCGGTCCGCTGGCGCTGGATGACGCGCTCTCGGCCTGGGTATGCCGGGAGAAAAATGTAATTGGGCCGGTGCAGGGCGATGCGGATATACTGCTGGTGCCTAACATTGAAGCCGGGAATATTCTCTCCAAGTCTCAGACTTTTCTGGCGGATGCGCCCCTGGCCGGTGTTGCCATAGGCGCCAAAGTGCCTATGGTATTGAATTCCCGAGCCGATACCCTGGACAACCGTTTTTACGCTATTGCGGCAGCCTGCCTGGCAGCCTAGGAGCCTGAGCAATTAGTGTGTTTTGTCATTCCGGCATGCTTAAAGCCGGAATCCAGGATTTTTTCAATGCTTATAAAATAATGCTTTTCTGGATTCCCGCCTGTCCTGGATGGTTTAGTCCAGGGATACGAGCATTCGGGAATGACAACCTAAAAAACGGACTAACTGCTCAAGCTCCTAGTTTTTCCTTTTCGCAATCCTGATGTTTCAATTTAACACTTCGCAACAATTAATAATATGTTTTAACATTAAATAACCGCATGAATGGATATTTTAGATATTATGTGATATATTAATATTATAATGTATACTTCTCTTCAGGATATAAAAAATAAAAACCATCGCGTATCCGCAATGCTCTCATTTTGGCATAAACCAAGGGTAAAACATTTTGCTAAAGCAATTTCACTGCTAATAACCCTCAGTTTTGTGTTTCCTTATCTGGCCTGGGCTTTTGAAAAGGACACCTTCCCGGCCGGGCAGGGGAAAATTCTTTTCAATTCTCAGGCGCTTACGATTCCCGGAAAATTCGGAGCAGTAACCAAATCCCACCAAGGGCAGGATAAATTAATAGTTTATATTCAGGATCTGCATTGCCATGAGGAAGTGCAGACCAATATCGCGGGCATTATTGATTATTTAGGCAGGAAGTACGGGCTGGAAATGGTAGGCGTGGAAGGTGCCGGCAGCAAGATAGACGTCTCGAAATTATCCGGGTTTCCTCAGCCAAAAGTAAAGGCTGAGGTCGGAAAATACTTTATGCAGCAGGGAAAAATCACGGGTCCGGAATATTACGCGGCCATGGGGAAACATAAGATTCATTTAGAGGGCATAGAGACCCAAAAGTATTACCAGGCCAACCAGGAAGGAGTAAAGCGGTTTCTCAATAATGAGAGCCAGGGATATGTATACGATTTACGGGAGATGCTGGCGGAGCTTAAGGTCCGGGTATATGGTAAAGCGCTCAGCAAGCATGACCGACAGAGAAACAGATTCCGCGAGGGAGAGCAATCGCTGCTGGGCTATGCCGTATATTTATACCAAGCGGGCCGGCGTGCAGGGTTGGATATGGGAATTTTTTCGCACTTGGGAAGATATGTATCCCGGCGCAGAAACATATTGCCCGTAAACGTGGACAGCGACGCGCTCTATACAGAAATGGAGCGAATGGAGCGTGAGCTGCGTTTGGGACTTTACCGCAGCGAGCAGGAGCAGGAACTGGATGATCTGCACTATCGGCTGGACGTGATGGAGAAGCTGGTTAATATCTCAATCCCGCCCGGTGAACTGGAAGCATACCGGGGGCAGCCGGAGAAATTCCGCGTCCGGGGTTTTAGGGATTTCATCCTAAGCTGCGAGGCCGGGCGTGAGGTATGGCTGGATAATGAGGTGTACCGGCTGGATGAATACCTGAAAGAAGCGGAAATATTTTATCAGGTGGCTGACCAACGGAGTTTATGTTTTGTGGAAAACACTCTGAACCGGATGGCTGATTACCAGACCCGGCTGGCCGTGCTGGTAACCGGGGGTTATCACAGTGAGGAAGTCTTGAAGGAATTGCAACGCCGGGATATATCCTATGTATGCATAAAACCGGATTTAAGACATTCGGATATCGTGAATCCTTATTTTTCTCTCTTGAAAAACCGGCGCACACCTCTGGAAAAACTACTGGCGCAGAATCAGAATATTTTGAGCCTGGCCACGTGCTTCCGGACCAAGCTCAGGACAACGGCTGGAGTAGAAAACATACTGCCGGAAAACGTGAGTGCCTTTGAAAAAACGCTGGATCTGACGCTGAAGCTGGGATTGGTTGTTCACCTGATGCGCGAGGGAGTAAAAGGGCTCGCTCCCTTAAAGCAGGCTTATCAGGATATAGTCGCAGCCTACCGGGAGAATAATTCCCGCATTGGTTTGGATTGGGATAATGTGAGACTCGCAGGCCGGATGGGCTTTTGCCCGGTAACCGCGGGCTTTACAGCCGTGATTTGTCCGTGCGGTTTCCAAAGCAGAAACAAGCCCTTGATGACTGTAGCGCTGAACCAAGAGTATGAAATCCGGATGATGAATTCAGCCATGGCTACGAATATGCAGTCTGAAGTATTGCGCGCCGGCCAAGGGACAGGCGGAGTCCTGACTGCCGAGATGCTGAGTCTGGGATGGCACGGACCAATGTCCGCCCTGGTCTTGGGAGGCGGCGTGGCCATGATAGCGCCCGGCCTGCAAATGTTATTTAAAGGAGCTGAGTCGGGCCCGGAGCCGGCCGGGATTTCTGTTGCCGGGACCCCAGATCAGATCGGTTTGGACCCAGGCCAGGAAATCATTGTAACCGGGGCTGACGGGATTTATTATAAATATCTCAATCCCGGAGTGCTGCCCACTGGTGATATACTGCCCACTGGTGATTTGCTGGCTCGCCGGATTTCTATAGATTATGACGCCAGCCGACAACATCGCAGTGATATTGTCAGACTGCATCCGCGTGACGAGAAAGGTCTTAAATTCCAATTTGAAGAAGTAATCGTGAAGGATGCCGAGGATTCCCGGATTATGTACATAGACGGAAAACTGGCCATGACTTATGTAAAGGTGGGAAAAAAAGGAAAACGTTGGAATTGCCACCTGGTGTTTATTGACGAGTATGGACATTTCCTAACCAAACCAATCAAACTGGGCCAGCCGGGCATCAGCAGTAAAAACACGCACCTGATATCTCTGCCAAACGGTAAATATGCACTCATAGATCGCGCTAATGTAAAGAAGAACGAGACGTCCGGTATACAGGTTTATATTTTTAATGATTTAAAAACCGCCCTGCATCCGCCGCAAGCATATTGGAAAGAGCATCCCGGAAAAGAATCCACTATATTATGGGCTGCCGAAGAATGGCCCATAATCGGGCTGGGCACTATTTTACCTTACAAAGAGAAAGAAAACTTTATTATGGCCATAATTCATCAGGCCAAGAAAAAAGACAGCTGGCATAAAATTTACCGTTCAGTTCTGGTTTTATTGGACACTGAGACTTTGCAGCCCCTGGGAGAGCCGGTTCCATTACATAATCCCGATGAAAAGGCCGAAGGAGATGTGAGCGGCGTGGTCTACGAGACCGGCGCCTATATGTTACCGGATGGGGATACAATAAGAAGTTATGCCGGATGGGGTGATTCCAAAATCGCCCGTTTCGAAGAATCCCGTAAAGTCTTGATTCAAGGTTTCTGGGAGGGGCAGCCGGTAAAAGAGCAAACAAAAGAAGTCAGGCCCAATCAGCGTTGGCGCGGTAAACGACCACCGGGCCGGCAGGTCTTGCTCTATTGCCTGAGCGGGATACTATACAGCCCGAGTCTGAGCCAAACCGGGAATCTAAGGGTCCGCATGCCGCTGGAAGGCCTGGTGAGCTTCTTCCGGGGAGCGCTGCTGCTTGTACCGGGAACCTTGTGGTTGTGGACAATAACGCGAAAGGCCGGACCCGGGAGGCAAGCCGGGCAAACGCCGGACATACAGCGGCTGTTGGTTGAAATCCAGGCTGACAAAACAGCAGTGGAGATTTTTGCCCGGCAGGGATACGGAGATTTTATCCGGCCTAATATCCAGGTTAGGCCGTGTTCGGACCTGGCTCTTATCTCACGCTTACTCAGCCCGCTGGGCCGGGTGCGGCCGGATGAAAACGGTCAGCCGGTGGTCCACGTGCCGGATGCCTTGCTGCTTAACAGCCGGGACCCGGGAATAAATTTCTTTATACGGATCATGCTGAAATATCATCTGGAGCGTTTTTATTCCACCAGCCGCGTGGATACCGCGCTGACCAGGCTGCGGGTTAAACCTGAATGGCCACAGCTCGTCATAGACAGAATCCGGCAGCTAGCGCTTGGTCCCCAGGGATATTTAGCCTGGATGCTAAAAGATGACAAGTCCATTTTAGCGCAACAGTTGCTGAATAAAAACAGCCCGGCCGGGCAGGCCTATGAGCAATGGGTGGCTGAGCCGGATAGAGATAATACCGGGAAATGGATGGGCCTTATGCTGGGAGAAGTGGAGAAGCTGGGCGATTCTCAACCAGCGCTGGAATCGCTGGCAACTTTAAGCAGGTTGTGCTCCCGATTGTCCGGGTTAAACGGAGTTGAGGTAGGCAATTTGGATGGTCATCTGCCGAAGGGAGTAAGCAGGAAAATAGCGCTTCCTGCAATTCTCTTGCAGACGAGATATGACAGGCGTTTCTGGCTGGATCGGCTGGAAAAATTGCGCCTGCCGCTTAAGTTGGAGCGGCGCGAACTCCTGCCCCTGCGCCGCCAGCCGGCCCGCGCCCTGGACCGGGCGGCCTGATTTGGAAAACGGCGTAAAAAGAGGGTTGCGCGGCCCGGTTTTTCCTGATAACATCTTCTGAAATCCTCAGGCACTCAGGCACTTCTCTATCCCCGTCCATCCGGGAAGGGGAAGATAGGGTAAATATGGATACACTGCAATATAAAGATATTTTTATCTCCGAAGCCATAGAGTACCTGGAACATCTTAACCAGGATTTATTGGTGCTGGAAAAAAATCCTTCAGATCAAAATTCATTAAACGAGATATTTCGTACTTCCCACACCCTGAAAAGCATGGCCGCCACCATGGGTTTTGATCAAATTACCGAACTCACACATCAGATGGAAAGTGTACTGGATAAACTCCGGACCGGCCGGCAGAATGTTTTATCCGGAACCATAGATGCGCTTTTTGAGTGCCTGGATACGCTGAGCCTGCTGATTGAGGAAATTTCTTCGGCGGAACCAAAGAATATCGAATTAAATAAGTTGCTGGAAAAATTAAAGATCCTGGAAAGCGGCAATCGGGAAGCGGAAGCCGATGACCAAGCCTGCCGGTTGTCTGCTGGGAATTCCCCGAAAGAAGACGAAGCCGCGGCCGCGGTGATGTTGCTTGATAATCTGGAAG
Organism: uncultured bacterium; assembly: GCA_965371665.1. Classification (GTDB taxonomy): domain Bacteria; phylum Oederibacteriota; class JAAXVQ01; order JAAXVQ01; family JAUVAV01; genus JAUVAV01. The sequence continues at coordinate 33,076 of CBDUZI010000009.1, read as the reverse complement.
AACTGGGAGCGCAAGCCAGAACGGAAGGTTATTTGACATACGGGGTTAAGGTTCGGCTGGAAGAGAGTTGTTCTTTTAAAGGTGTCCGGGCTTTCATGGCTTATAAGACCCTGGCCGCGCACGGGGAGGTGATTGCCAGTTTTCCGGCTACCCAGAAACTGCAGGAGGGAATGTTCGAACGTGAATTTCTTCTGGTAGTTTTAACCCAGCGCGGTGAAGAATTTCTGGATCGCGGTTTGAAAAGTGTTTCCGAAATAGAATCTTTCGAGCTGAAAGTCCTGGAGTCCGGTGAAATGAAAGAGTTTTTCGGAGCGCTCAGGCCCGTGGCCGGAAACGCGGCGCCGGTTAAGGCTCCGGAGGCAGACCAAAGGAAAGAACCGATAACCGGCCGTCTGATACAGAGCATTCGGGTAAGCGTCGAGCGCCTGGATAATCTTCAAAACCTGATCGGCGAATTGGTTATTAATAAAATCCGGCTTACCCAGCTTGCCAAGCAGTATGAATTAAAGGATTTAAAAGAGGCCCTGACCCAGTTTGACCGCGTTACCAGCGAGCTGCAAGACGAGGTAACCGAAGTTCGGATGGTTCCCATGGAGCATGTTTTCAACCGCTTTCCGCGTATGGTCCGGGATATCGCCAAGGAAAGCGGCAAGGAAATTGAGCTGGAAATGGAAGGAAAAGACATAGAGCTGGATCGGACGGTTTTGGATGAAATAAATGATCCGCTGGTTCATCTGCTGCGTAATGCGGTTGATCACGGTATCGAGGAGGCGGAAAGCCGGCACCAGAGCGGAAAAAAACGGCAAGGCTTGATCCGGCTGTCCGCGACGCGCAAAAAAAATCATGTGATTATCCAGGTGACCGATGACGGTCGGGGTATCGATCCGGCGGAGACCCGCCGGATCGCAGTAGAGAAAGGATTTATGAATTTTGAGGACGCCGAACGCTTGACTGATCAGGAGGCGATCAACCTTATTTCTTTGCCTGGTTTTACTACGGTTGGTGAAGTCACGGAGATCAGCGGCCGGGGAGTGGGAGTGGACGCGGTACGCTCAAAAATAGTATCCTTTGGCGGTGATTTGCGTATTGAGAGCAAACTGGGAAAAGGCTCTGCCTTTACGCTGCGCATGCCCATGACTTTGGCGATTATCCAGGCGCTGCTGATAAGGGTGAGCCGGGAAGTTTACGCCATTCCGGTCATCAATACCATGGAGGCCCTGGTGTTTTCGGAAATCCAGTTGAAACATGTTCAGCAGGGAGAAGTAGTGATGTATCGGGATAAAGTACTGCCGCTGCTGCGGCTGCATCGCGTGCTAAATACTCCGGAAGAAGACCGGCCGGAGCCGGAAAGGGCTGTCCTGGTTGTTGAGGCCGGAGAAACGCAGATAGGTTTATTAGTCGATGAGGTGCTGGGACAGCAGGAAATAGCGATCAAATCGATGAGCATCATGTTGAAAGGCGTAAGAGGATTATCCGGGGTGACTATTTTAGGCGATGGGCGTATCGCCCTGGTCTTGGATGTGCCTTCTTTGATTTGAAAAAATTATTTTTAAAGGGGGAGATAACTTGCCGTCCGACAAGGGTCTTAATGAACAGCAATTGGATGCCATAAAGGAAGTTGGAAATATTGGGGCGGGACATGCCGCCACGGCCCTTTCTCAGTTGATAGGGAAGAAAATCATGATCACGGTTCCCAAGGCACATTGCCTGCCGTTATCGCAAACCGTTGATCTGGCAGGCGGACCGCAGGCCTTGATCGCGGGTGTGAGCATGCATGTCTTGGGCGATATTTCCGCCAAGATAGTATTGATCCTGCCCAGGAGCAGCGCAATTCAGATGGCCAGTTTATTGACCAAACACGAGGCCGACGAACGGCAAGTTCTCACGGTGCTGGAACACTCGGCCATCAAGGAGGCCGGCAATATTCTGGCAGGGTCATATCTTAACGCTCTGACTGAATTTCTGGGCATCATATTACTCCAATCCGTTCCCCAGCTGGTATTTGATTTGGCCGAGGCAGTAGTAGCGGAGTTTTCCAAGGGATTTCCGCCCCAGACCGAGGTTATTTGCATTGAGACTGAATTTATGGAATCGAATAGAATTATCGACGGCTATTTTATGCTTGTTCCCGACAAGAAATCACTGGATATTATTTTCCGGGCCATAAGGTTGTCGCCATGAGCAGGCCGATTACTCCCTTGCTGGCCTTGGATATCGGAACCCGCAAAGTTGCCGGCGTGGTCGTGGAACCAAGCGGCCGCGGACTTAAAGTTCTGGCCGCCCGGGTACGGGAACATCCGGACCGGGCTATGCTGGACGGGCAAGTTCACAAGGTGGAAGCAGTGGCAAAGGTAGTTGTTCAGGTCAAGGCGGAGTTGGAAGAAATAACCGGTTTTTCTTTTATGGAAGCGGCGGTGGCGGCTGCCGGCCGCGCCTTACTGACGGAATTTACCGTTCAGACCCGGCGGTTTCCTTATCCTACCGTAATTACCCACGATGAAATCCGGGAATTGGAACTTATCGCCGCCCGGGCCGCCCAGGCATCCGTGCGGGCTTCGGGAGATCACAAAGAACTTCATTGCGTGGGATTTTCACCGGTCCGCTATTTTTTGGACCACGAGATACTGGATTCCCTGGAAGGTCATTGCGGACGGGAAATATCCGTAGAGATGTTAACCACCTTTTTGCCCCGCCAGGTAGTGAATTCGCTCATGACGGTATTGCGCCGGGCCGGACTTACAGCCAGGACTTTAACCCTGGAACCCATAGCCGCTATGGAGGCGGTTATTCCGGCTGATTTGCGCCGGATGAATCTGGCTTTAGTGGATGTCGGAGCCGGGACCTCGGATATTGCCATAACCCGGGAAGGAGCAGTATGCGCCTATGCCATGGTCACGCAGGCGGGGGATGAGATTACCGAAAACATATGCGAACATTATCTTCTCAATTTTGTTGAGGCGGAACGGGTTAAACGTTTGATCGAAACGGCCGGGCAGGAACCTCTGGAGTTTACCACGATTTTTGGACAACGCCGCAGTCTGTTGGCAGAGGAAATTCTTCAAACCCTGCTGCCCGGGATTAGACAGCTGGCCAAAGAGATTGCGGATACCATCCGGGGCTTGAACGCTGCTGCCCCCCGCGCCGTAATCATGGTCGGCGGCGGAAGCGCGACACCCCGTTTGGGCGCCTTGCTGGCCGAAGAACTCGGTCTTGAACCTGGACGGGTAGGAATTCGGGGACCGGAAACTATTCTGGATTTAGAAAATACCACGGGTGCACTGGCAGGCATAGAAGGGGTTACGCCTTTGGGCATTGCCCTCACCTCTCTGCGCGGGCAAGGGCTGAAGTTTATAAATGCCGAAGTAAACGGTCAGTCCGTGCAAATGCTGGGACTGACCGGCTTGCCGACAGTATTTGACGCCCTGCTTTCAGCCGGCTGCGAACTTAAAAGCTTGCATGCCCGTCCCGGAAAAGCCATGACCTATACTCTAGGGGGGAAATTAATGACGCTTCCCGGGACTGCCGGAGTGCCGGGCCGGATTATAGTTGATGGCAGTCCCGGCAGCCTGGACACGTGCTTGCATTCAGGCGCCAAAGTGGAACTGATCGAAGCCCGGCATGGGGAGGACGCGGTTTTATTGCCGGACCTGGTGCCCCGGCCTTCCGGACTGGCAGGGTGTCTCATAAATGATCAGCATCATGACCTGGAATTGGTTTTATTTTACCAGGGAGCGCCGGTGGAAGAGGGGAATATTCTTCCGGACCGGGCTGAACTTGAGTGGTTCTCCCAACACACGCTGGCTGAACTAGTGACGGAATTAAACCAGCGTTACCCGGAAAACGAGGAGTTTGCGGTTCGGATTAATGGCCAGGTCCGCAACTTTCAGGAAAAAGGCGTGACCATAAAAGTGAATAATAATGTGGTGGATGAAAACTACCGCCCGCATGCCAATGACCGGATTGAATGGCGCGGTCAGGGTTCAGCCGGTATTTGCTTGCGTGATCTGATAGAAGAATTACCCCAGTCCCGCCAAATTACCGTGAAGGTTAACGGCGAGACGCGCACCCTGGATGCCGGAGGCGGACGGATCCTGATTGACGGACGGCCGGCGGAGAGGAATGATTACGTGCCTAAAAACTCTGACATAGTGATTGAACAGCCCAAGGAGCATTTGCCTATACTCTCATGGGTTTTGGAAGGGTTGAACTTAAATCCGCCGCCTGAGGCCGGTCCGATTAAAATAAAAGTTGATGGAAAAGAAGCCGGGTTTACCACACCGTTACAGGACGGCGCCCAGGTCGAAATTTCCTACGAATAAGCATCCATGCCTGACAACCGGCTGGGCTGGATAGCCCTGAACCTGATGCCCGGCGTGGGGCCGGTATTATCCCGCCGTTTGGCAGAGGTCTTTGGTTCACCCGCGTCCGTTTTTTCCGCCCCTGATTCCCAGCTCGCGCAGCAACGTGGTATTGATGTTAGCTTGGCAAAAAGGTTGGCTAGTTTTAACTGGAAAGAGACAGCGGAAAAGGAATTGGCAAAAGCTCAACGCTTGGGGTGCCGCTTGGTTACGCTGGAGGATAAAGATTACCCGGAAATGTTGCGTTTACTGGCGTTTCCTCCCCCGGTGCTTTACCTTCGCGGAGTATTCCAGCCTGAAGACCGGCAAGCTCTGGCCGTGGTCGGAAGCCGTAACCCGAGTCAGTACGGGTTATCGGCCGCCAAGGCCATCGTTAGAGACCTGGTAAACGCCGGGTTTATAATAGTATCGGGACTGGCGCGGGGGATTGATGCCATAGCACATCGGACCGCTCTGGAGGCGGGCGGCAGAAGCGTGGCCGTGCTGGCACACGGCTTACACCGGGTCTATCCGGAAGCTAATAAGAAATTACATGATCAGCTTATCACGCAGGGCGCCATTGTTTCGGAATTCCCCTTGGGAGTTAATCCGCGGCCTGCCTATTTTCCCCGGCGCAACCGGATTATCAGCGGATTAGCCAGGGGAGTTCTGGTGGTAGAAGCCGGCCCGGTTTCCGGTGCACTGATTACCGCCCGCTGGGCCGGGGAACAAGGGCGTGAGGTTTTTGCTGTTCCGGGAAGCTATAATGCCTGGCTTTGTCGGGGTACGCATGCCCTGATTCAGGACGGAGCCAAATTGGTAACCGGCATCCAGGACATATTAGATGAATTGCCTACGCAGCATGTCCCGCCGGATACCAACCGACGGCCGGAGGATTTTATCCGGCCGGAATTAAACAGCGGACAAAGCGCCATCTTCCAGGCGTTAGAAACCGAGGAACTGCATGTGGACCAGTTGGCAGCGGTTAGCAAACTGCCGGTTAACCAGGTGCTGACGGAATTATTAATTATGGAACTTAAGGGGCTGGTCCATAGCAGTCCCGGACAGGTGTATTTTCGGGTGAATATGTAGGGGCGGGTTCAAAACCAGTCGCTTACACGGATGGAGATTATGGGATTGTCTATAAGATTACAAGTGCATAAAAGCGTGTCATTCCGGCGAAAGCCGGAATCCAGGATGCATACTGCTTTTACTGCAATGCTTTTCTGGATTCCGGCTTTCGCCGGAATGACGGAAAAGTGCAAAAAGTTTGATTATGACACAACCTCTGAAAAAGGGGGGGCTGAAAGTCCACCTTTGAAAAAGGGGGATTCAGGGAGATTTTACAGCAAATTTTCGGTGTTATTACTTTTAACCCTGTTCTGCCTGACGCCTCGTGCCGAGGCAATGGAATTGGATTTCGGCGGGGGAATGGAATATTTTACAGTAAAGATACAAGCCGAAGATTATCTGGGCCGTTATTTTTCCACACTGATTCAAAGCACTCTGGCTTGTGCCCAATGCCGTCTGCAGGAAGGGCCTTGGGTCTTGAAGTTTTCCGGCGGTCTGTCAGATTGGAATGTAAGCGGTGAGTGGGAAGGTACTGGCATTCTGCCTTTTTCAACCGAACCTTTTCATTGGGCCTGGCAGCAGAAGTATAATTTAGAGGCGGATTTTTATTTTTTAGACTTCTTGGGCGTAGGTGTTCGTTTTTCCGACCATGCGCTAAGGCATTATTTTGCGCAGGATGATTGGACTTATTTGGAATACCGAAACCGCGCCTATGACTTAAACCTCAAGTGCCTTTTTATAAGCAGCCGGGATCTTACGCTGGGAGTGTCAATGGCGTATGCGCCGGCGGCTTATATTGAGGTTTATCAAAAAACTTATGTGGTACCAGAGATCAATGCAATTCACACATATAATTCCAGTGGTCGGGGTGAGTACTGGGAAGGCGGAGTTCAAATGGAATATCGGGATTCCGCCGGATGGGGTCTGGCTCTGTTATATTCTTTCGGCTGGGCAGGTTTTTCCGGCCTGCCGGAGTTGTCCCGGTTTTCCATGAAGTACGGAACGCTTACCGGGTATTTCACTCTGCGGTTTTAGGGGCTTTTTATTGACTTTAATAAGGGGCTATGATTAAATCAGTGGAAAAATTCTGGAGGAATAATTTTAAATATGCCGAAAAATCTGGTAATAGTTGAGTCGCCGGCCAAGGCTAAGACCATTAATAAATTCCTGGGCAAGGATTATATAGTCAAGGCTTCTATGGGGCATGTCCGGGATCTGCCCAAAAGCCGGTTGGGGGTAGATGTAGAGAATGATTTTAAGCCCCATTATATTACTATCCGAGCTCGCGCTAAAATGTTGAAGGAACTGAAACAGGCAGCGGCAAAAGTTGAAAATATCTACCTGGCTCCGGATCCTGACCGGGAAGGGGAGGCGATTTCCTGGCACCTTAAACATGAACTAAACAGCGGTAAATGCAAAATATACCGGGTTAGGTTTAATGAAATCACCCGGCGGGCCATAGGGGAGGCCATAAAGCAGCCCCGGGGGATTAATCAGCATATGGTGGACGCTCAACAGGCGCGTCGCATTCTGGATCGCCTGGTCGGATATTCTATCTCTCCCCTGTTATGGAAGAAGGTGCGAAAAGGGCTTTCTGCCGGCCGGGTCCAATCCGTGGCTGTAAGGATAGTGGTAATCCGGGAAAGAGAAATCGAAAAATTTGTATCCCGGGAATACTGGAAGCTGGAAGTGGATTTAGCGACCGAGGCCGGAGACATATTCACGGCGCTGGTAACCCATAGACAGGGGCAGAAACTGGAATTAGCCAATGAGGCCGAGACCCAGGAGATTGTTAAGGCACTAAGCGTATCAGACTATGTTGTCTCCAAAGTTGAAAAGAAAGAGCAGCGCCGGTATCCTGCGCCTCCATTTATTACCAGCAAACTCCAGCAGGAAGCGTCCTCAAAACTGCGTTTTACCGCCAAGAAAACCATGATGGTGGCTCAGCAGCTCTATGAGGGATTAGAGATCGGGGATGAGGGGTCCGTAGGTTTGATTACTTACATGCGAACGGATTCGGTCAGGGTCAATACCGAGGTACAGGCTGAGGCCCGGGAATTAATTATTCAAACCTTTGGTCCGGATTTTGCTCCGGCGCAGCCGCCCCAATATAAGATGAAAAAGCAGGCTCAGGATGCCCATGAAGCCGTGCATCCGACTTCTCTAATGAAAAACCGTTCGCCGGAGAACCTTAAAAAATATTTAACCCCGGATCAGTATAAATTATACCGGTTGATATGGCAGCGCTTTTTGGCATCCCAAATGACGCCCGCGGTTTTTGACGCTACCATGGTCGAGGTCGCGGCCGGAGAATACGGATTGCGCGCAAGAGGTTCAATTATGCGGTTTCAGGGTTTTATGGCGGCTTATACCGAATCCTTAGACAATTTGGCTCCAGGAGAGCCGGCTGCGGAGGAAAACAAATTACTTCCGCCCTTAAGTGAGCAACAAGCGCTTTTCCTCAAGGGAATCCGGCCGGAGCAGAAATTCACGCTGCCGCCGGCTCGTTATAATGACGCCACGCTGGTTAAAGCCATGGAGGAAAATAATATAGGCCGGCCGAGCACATACGCGCCGGTTATCGGTACTATTTTAACGCGAAAATATGTTGAACGGAAAGAAGCCCGGTTCCATCCCACGGAACTGGGAATAATTATTAATGATCTGTTGGTGGAGAATTTTCCGGATATTCTCAATATTGAGTTTACCGCTAATCTGGAAAATGCACTGGACGCGATCGAAACAGGAGAGACCAATTGGATCAAAGTTTTAAAGGAATTTTACGAACCGTTTAAGCGGGAAATAGAAAAGGCTCAAAAAGATATGGAGGACATTAAATCCCAGGTCGAAGTGGAGCTGGAAGGAGAAGTGTGTGAAAAATGCGGCGCCAAACTGGTGGTTAAATGGGGTAAGCATGGCAAATTTATCGCTTGTTCCAATTATCCGGCTTGCCACAATACCAAGCAAATGGGAGAAGACAATCAGGGCAGAATCGTAGCTAAACCGGAAGAAACTGTGGATGAAGTTTGCGAAAAGTGCGGCGGGCCCATGCAGATCAAATACGGCCGCTTTGGAAAATTCATGGCCTGCAGCCGCTATCCGGACTGCAAGTCAACGAAATCAATCAACCAGGAGATCGGGGTTTCCTGTTCGCAGCCGGAGTGCGGCGGGCAGATTATTGAACGTAAAAGCAAGCGGGGACGGGCATTTTTCGGGTGCAGTAATTATCCCCGCTGCAACTTTGTTTCCTGGAACAAACCGCTGGCCGAAGTTTGTCCGAAGTGCGGTAACTTGTATCTAGCCCGAAAGTATTCCAAAAAGCAGGGTTTGCAGGTTATTTGTCCGGGAGAAAATTGCGATTACAGCCGTTCCGAAAAATCCGAAGACGAAGGAAACAAGCCGGCATGAAACATTTTAAGCTGCCGTCCTTTCGAATGGTAGTGGATAATATTCCCCTGGAGACGGCCAACCTGGAAAAAATACTGGTGGAAGGCCAGAGACGGGTAGCCAGTTATTTAGATGTTCGCTATCCGGACGGGCAGGATATTATTTTCCTGCTCGGAGGCAAGGCCGTCAAGGCCGGACGTTTTTATCCCAGCGGCCGGGAGATTTTAACGGTAGGCGAAGCCCTGGAGAAATTGCGTAACCAGAAAGAAGGTGTGATCGGTTTTCATGAAATATCCAAGCTGGTAATGATAGTGATTATGGGGACCTTCATGTTTGAACCGACGCATAGCGGATTGAAAACCAAGCAGATTAATTTTAACAGCTTGTTGTCGCTTTTTATCCGCAAGCGTTTTACCGGGTATTTGGAATTTAAAATGAAAAACGCCCTTAATTATCTCACTTTTTACGGGGGCCAGACCCGGGAGGGTTATTTTTCCTGTGAGGTTTCACCTGAACAGATGAAGTTTCCCGTGAAGCTGATGTCCGAGATGGTCGAAAATGCGGACGAAGACGGCGAGATTAATGTTTACGAATCAGTGGGAGAGGGAGAGCTCCACGAACATGCGGTTCAGACCGACCCGGTCATATTAGAGAATGAACTCCCGGATGAGCAGGAAAAAGCTAAGTTCACATCCGAAATACTGGATCTTTGCCTGGTGGCTATTTATGAAGATCTTTTCCGCATTATGTATCAAACCAGCGCAAAATATATGGAAACCCGTGAAATTGAGGCTATGTTCCAGGGAGCTTTCAACCAGGTAGTGCTTAAATATCCGGCTATTTTCCGCGGTACAGAGGAGCGGGAGGACGGTACCCGGCTGCCCGGGGGATCGATAAATTTTGAGCGTTTATTAAAGGCCAAAAATACTCTGCCCGAATTGCGGCAGGAACAGGAATTTCTAACCGGCATTAATGAACTGGCGTTTTTAAGGATAAAGGTCATGCGGGATATTTTGCCGCCTCAGGTATTTGAGCAAGGATTGCGCGGAATCGCGGATAAAATTACTTCCAGTAAAAAAGCTTACCAGGGTAATTTCACGATTATTAAATTTATTTACGAGTTCTCGCGGATTCTGGAAAAAGTTCACCCCGGGGCGGCCAATGGATGATACGGTTCAGTTATTTATAGATTATTTAAAGCGCGGACGCAATGCTTCCCCGCATACTATAAAGGCGTACGCTCAGGACCTGAAAGATTTTAAAACTGTGGCCGGACGGGAATTTCCTTTTCAAGTTACATACCGTACGCTGCGGGTTTATCTGGCCCGGCTTCAGGAACGCGGCTGTGCTCGTTCCAGTATAGCCCGCCGCCTGGCCGGTTTGCGCGCTTTTTATCGGTATTGGAAGCGGCAAGGAAAGATCAGCCATAATCCGGCTAAGGGTGTCAGTACGCCCAAAGGGGAACACAATTTACCGCGGTTTCTTGACCCGGAGTGTGCCGCCCGGCTTATGCAGGAGCCGGAAATAGATTCCCGCTGGGGCCGGCGGGACCGTGCCATCCTGGAAACATTTTATTCCACCGGGATGCGGCTATCGGAACTGCTCCAGCTTAGATATCAGGATATTGATTTCCCGGACGGCCTGGTTAAGGTTATGGGAAAGCGCCGCAAGGAACGCATTCTTCCCATGGGCCGGCCGGCCCGGGACGCCTTGCGGGCCTATCTGGATAGCGATCCGCCCCGGCCCGGGGAGGTGATTTTCCGGAATGGGCGCGGGAACCGGTTGAGTTCGCGCAGCGTTGAACGTTTGGTAAATAATTATGTTCGGCGGGCGGGCGGGATGCCGCCGGGGATTTCTCCTCATAGTCTGCGGCATTCTTTTGCCACCCATCTTCTGGATAAGGGCGCGGACCTGCGTTCGGTTCAGGAACTCCTGGGACATGCAAATCTTTCCACTACCCAGATTTATACGCATGTCACAGCTGAAAAGCTAAAAGCCGTATATCGTAAAGCTCATCCTCGGGCGTGAAGGTTATTTAGTATCTGTTGCGGAAAGAGCAAATGTCCCATCCTTGATGGGAGGGGATTAAGGGGAGGGAAAATGAAAAAAGTTATTCGCAATATAGTGCTATTTGTATTTAGTATAATGTTTTCCACGGCAGTGTTGGCTGAAGTGCCAAAGTTGATAAGTTATTCAGGGAAATTGACAGACAAGGCCGGCAACTTAGTAGCCAATAGTAACTATGATATGACTTTTAGATTATATGCATCTGAAACCGGAGGCACATTACTCTGGAGTGAAGATCAAACTGTGCCGATAAGAAACGGGGCATATAATATTTTTTTGGGAAGTATTAATCCGGAATTTCCCGATTTTAATAAAAATTATTGGCTTGAGGTTGTGTTTAAAGGCGAACCCTTTGGTCGTCAGCAGATAGTCACCACGCCTTACGCCATGAGGGCGGATTATGCGAATCATGTAACCACGCCGCAAGTACATTCCGGTCAAAGGGATATTACTGAATATTCATCAGGGAGTTTTTACGTGCTTTTAACTGGAGTGCCGAAGGTAATAACCTTGTCATTGCATTTGAAAAAATTTGATGAAATATATTATCGCGAGATTGCTTATCACGAACATGCGGTGAGTGCGAGCGGCACTACGGCGAATGACAGCCCGCCTCATCAGCATGCGCTGCGAGTAGATACTGGTTATGGTCATGGCGGCAGCGGCTGGCATGTTTTGGTTTCTGGCGGCACTGATCATATGACGAATGGTTGGGTTGGCGATAATAATTCAAATCATGCGCATGATTTTAGTTTTTCAACTACAGCTCAGGCTACAGGTGGAAATCTTGGATATCCTGCGCTGAAGGGCGGTTATACTGCTAAAATTTATTTAAGTGAGTTGAGGATTAAATTAAATGGTGTTGATATTACCAGTACGGTTGAGTCGCGTGCGCAATTAGCGGGACAAATTACCGGTCATATTGATACCACCAACGCCCTAAAAGTTAATGTTGAAGATTTGAATTGGATTATTGGCGAAAATTCAATTGATTTGTATCAGAGTGCCGTAGGCGGTGGGAAAGTTATCTATGATGTATACATTTGGTATTGATACACTCCCTTTCGTGAAACCTTAAGACCAAATCAAAAGAGGCAGTAATATGGACATTTTTTTGGGGTTATTATCATTAACCAATTTTTTGATTTTAGGATTCAGTCTAACCCGGCTTTTAAAACCGGCGAATATTATTGATTTTATTCTTTTTTACTGCATAGCGTTTACCGGCCCGATAATTTTAATGGGATATTTATTATCGCAATTTAATCGGTTGGATGATTTATTCTCTTGGTTTCTCTTTAGCCTGCTTATGCTGACGGCAATAATGGTTTTTTGGGTTTTGGGAGGTGAGCACAAAAGCATATTTACAACAAAAAAGCCCTTCCGGGGAATCGCGATTATTGGGGATTGGTTTCGGATGCTTTCTCCCAGAGAAAAAATCATACTATTTCCTCTTTTGTTTACCACTGCTATTCTTGGAGTAGTAAATTTAATTATAATTCTTTTTTCGGCGCCCCATAATTGGGACAGCATGACATATCATTTGGCCAGAATGGCATATTATCTTCAAGCGGGAAATCTGGACGCTTTCACGGCTAATTATTGGGCTCAAGTCGTTCATCCGGTTAATTCAACGCTGTTGTTCCTTTATACGTATCTTATTTCAGGCCGTAATGAAAATCTAACCCAAATAGTTCAATACATATTTTATTGGATTTCTATATTTAGTGTATACGGCATTTCAAGAAAGATAGGCGGCCATAAATTTATAAGTATGGTTGCCGCGTTGGTTTTTGCACTATTGACAGAATGTCTGATGCAGTCGACAACGACCCAGAATGATATAATATTAACTGCGTATTTAGCTTCCGCCATTTATTTCATTCTTTCGTTTAAAGAATCCAGCCAAACGAAATATATTGTGCTATCCGGTATAAGCATGGGGTTGGCTATGGGGGTAAAAGCTTCGGTCATACTGGCTTTTCCGGCATTGATAATAATTTCTTTTAATGCACTGGTTGGCTGTCCCCGAAATTATAAAAATCTGACAAAGAAAGCAATGATTTTATTAATGTTTTTAGGAATGGGTATTTCTGTGTTTTCATTGCCGGCAGGATATATAAGGAACCAGGTTGTTTTTGGTCATCCGATCGGCCCGGCTAAGGTGCGAAAAATGCATTCTTTTGAGGGGGAAGCGATAAGTTATAAAGTTATTAACGGCGCTAAAAATGTGATGAGATATTTTGTGGATTTTTTATCGCTTGACGGTTTTCCGGAAAGTTTAGTAAAAAAACAACAATTATCGGTTAAGCATGTTATAAAGAAAATCATATGTTTGCTGGGTATTGATTTAGAGTCGAAAAACAGCACCCGTGCATCTTTTATATATGAACGTCTTCCCAGTTCCGATGAAGATACTGCATATTGGGGCATTATGGGATTTGGATTGATATGGGTTGCAGTGTTTCTGACTATTTTCAGAGTATTAGGTTCGCCGATGACCAGGTTATTTGCGATGGCTGCGATATTATATTTATTTACTCAGGCATTGGCAGGGCCTTATGATCCCTGGCGGGGACGATACTTCATTACCGGGGCGATTTTTGCCGCCCCGGTAATGGTTGTTTTTGAAAAGCATATAAAAAGCAATTTATTGTACGTTTTTATAATAATAATTATATCATTGGGTTGTATCTCGGCAATATCTTCAGTGCTTTTTAGAGACAACAGCCCAATATTTTCGTATAGTTATAAATCAGTTTCAAAAAGATCTGTGTTTCATCTAGATAGAATAGAACAACTTACCCGGGATGGAGAAGAATTTAAGCAAAGATTGTCTGAATATGAAAACATCATTCCTTCTGCCGCGGTTGTAGCTGTTTGTTTGGGAGGGAATTCATATGAATATCCTCTTTTTGGAGAAAAATTAACTCGAAAAATCATGCCGATTAATTCTTTTATAAATGGTCTACAGTCGATTCCCGAAGAAGCCGATTATTTGCTGTTTTCAAATAATCTTATGCCTGAAAATAAATCCGATATTCACTTAGATGGTGATTGGTATATAAGAAACTTAACTGGGAGACTGCGCAATTAGTCTGGTTTATCATCCTCGCATGTAGTTGTAAGTGGGTATCCAGAAAATATTTTTATTGATATTGCAAAGAATATTTATACAATATCTGTTGATGCCAAAGTTATCTCAAAAATAATGAAATTACTTCTTTTTCCAAAGATCTGTCAATTTGCTCAAGATAGTGGTTACAAGGTGTTTCTTTGCAAAAAGCAAAATTATTATCCGGACATCACTTTTATAGACAGCAAAGACAATAAATTGTAATATATTGGCTGTTCGGTGTGAGCCATAGGCTTAATTAATTCCTATTGCGGAAAGATGAGTTAAGCTCGTCATACCGGCGGAAGAAGTTTTGGTGTAATAATTTTTTAAGGTTGTCATTCCGGCGAAAGCCGGAATCCAGGACGTAGACTGTTTATATTACAATGCTTTTCTGGATTCCCGCTAAAGGCGTGCGGGAATGACATAACTACAGTAATAAGAAAAATAGTTTTCCACAACAGATAATATTTGGAAAGGCAGGCATCATATGTCAGATGGAATTTTTAGAGCTACTACCATATTAGCGGTCCGGCGCGGAGACCAAGTCGCCTTAGCCGGTGACGGCCAGGTTACTATCGGCGATACTTTAATGAAGCGGAAAGCCGATAAATTACGCCGCTTAGGCGAGGGCCGGGTTTTAGCCGGATTTGCCGGTTCGGTGGCTGATGCCTTCACGCTTTTCCAGCGTTTTGAAGAGAAACTCGGGCAGTATCATGCCAACCTTACCCGGGCGGCTGTGGAGTTGGCCAAGGATTGGCGGACGGATAAGGTGCTGCGAAGGCTGGAAGCGCTCCTGCTCGTGGCTGACCGGGAGAAAACCCTGGTGGTGAGCGGTGCCGGGGAAGTAATTGAGCCGGATGAAGACGCCGCGGCTATTGGTTCCGGGGGCTCTTATGCCTTGGCAGCGGCTAAAGCGTTATTAGCCCATACCGGATTATCCGCCTCAGAAACAGCTGTTGAGGCCATGAAAATCGCGGCGGATATCTGTATTTATACCAATAATGAAATAAGGGTGGAAGAATTATGAAAAAAATCGATACTTTAACTATCTGTGAGCCTGAACTT
The DNA here is from genome assembly GCA_965371665.1 of uncultured bacterium. GTDB lineage: Bacteria > Oederibacteriota > JAAXVQ01 > JAAXVQ01 > JAUVAV01 > JAUVAV01. Next base: position 18,031 of record CBDUZI010000009.1, on the reverse strand, counting down.
GCGCCTCGCAGGATCGTCCGGGAACTGGATAAATATATTGTGGGCCAGGCCCAGGCCAAGCGGATAGTGTCAATCGCCCTGCGCAACCGGTTGCGCCGCCGGCTGCTGACTGAGAATATGCGGGAGGAGGTTACACCCAAGAACATTATTCTTATAGGGCCTACCGGCGTGGGCAAGACCGAGATTGCCCGGCGCCTGGCTGCTTTGGTACGAGCCCCTTTTATTAAAGTAGAAGCGTCCAAATATACCGAAGTGGGATATGTGGGACGGGATGTGGAATCCATGATACGTGATCTGGTACATCAGGCCGTAAATATGGTCCGCGAAGAACGGTTTGCCCAGGTGCGGCCCAAAGCCGAGGCGCGCGTGAATGAACGGCTGACCGAGATTTTAGTGCCGCCGTTATCAAAACGCCGGGGTGGGACGGATTCGGACCAGGACGAAGCGCAGGGAATCCGTAATCAGAAATACCAGGAAGCACGGGAGAAAGTCTGCGAGCAATTGAAAGCCGGCGAGCTGGAGGAAGAGAACGTGGAGATAGAGATCAAGGAAGCGCCGGCGCCTATGATAGAGGTTTTTTCCGGCACCAATATGGAAGAAGTCGGGATGAACCTGCAGGATATGATACAGAATATTATGCCGGGAGGCGGAGGCGGTGGCGGAGGGCCGTCTCGCAAGCGTAAAACCAAGGTATCTGAAGCCAGACGCCGTCTGTTGCAGGAAGAACTCAGCCGCCTGGTGGATATCAATGAAGTTAAGGCTGACGCGGTGAAGCGAGTGGAAGAGATGGGAATTGTCTTTATTGATGAACTGGATAAGGTGGCCGGCCGGGAACAAAATCGCGGGCCGGATGTTTCCCGGGAGGGAGTACAGCGCGATCTGCTCCCTATTGTGGAGGGCACTACCGTGAATACCCGGCATGGCGAGGTACGGACGCATCATATCCTTTTTATCGCTGCCGGCGCTTTTCATGTTTCCAAACCCTCGGACCTGATTCCGGAATTGCAGGGGCGTTTTCCTTTGCGGGCTGAACTAACTTCCTTAAAAACCGAGGATTTCATTCGCATATTGACGGAACCGCGTCAGGCTCTGACTAAGCAGTATAAAGCTTTAATGGAAACCGAGGGGGTTAACCTGGAATTTACCGAGCCGGCCATCGCGGAAATGGCTGAGGTGGCTTTTCGTGCCAACCAGATGGCCGAGGATATCGGCGCCCGGAGGCTGCATACCGTGCTGGAAAGGATTCTCGAGGAGGTCAGCTTCAATGCTTCGGAGATGCCGGGTAACACGGTTACGGTAACGCCGGAATATATTAAGGAGCGGATCGGAGATCTGCTGAAAGACCAGGATTTGAGCCGGTATATTTTATAAGGAGTTTTTTATGGAAGCGTTAATTTCCAAAGCTAAAGTTCTAATCGAGGCCCTGCCCTATATCAAGGAGTTTTGGGGGCGAACCGTGGTAGTTAAGTATGGCGGAGCGGCCATGACCGACGAGGTAATTAAAAAGGAAATTTTACAGGATATCGTATTAATGAAATTTGTGGGCATGAACCCGGTAATCGTCCACGGCGGAGGGCATGAAATTACCCGCGCCATGGAACAGATGGGCAAAAAAACGGAATTTGTCCAGGGACGCCGGGTTACTGACCTGGAAACCATGGGAATTATAGAAATGGTTTTAGTGGGGAAGCTTAACCAGGAAATAGTAGCGGGCCTGAACCGGCATGGCGGCCGGGCCGTAGGACTCTCCGGCAAGGACGGAGGCCTTTTAACCGTCCGCAAAGCCGTAATGCCGGGCGTGGACCTGGGATTTGTCGGCGAAGTGCAGGAAGTTCATGCCGAGATAATTAATATTTTAGACCGGGAGAAATTTATTCCCGTCATCGCGCCCGTGGGAGTAGATCATGAGGGCCATACCTATAATATTAATGCCGATGATGTGGCCGCGGCCATAGCCCTGACCCTGCGGGCTGACAAGCTGGTGCTGCTTACCAATGTAGCCGGGATTATGCGGGATCCCCAAAAGCCGGATACCTTGCTCTCAACTATCAAAGTACAGGAGATAGAGGACATGATAGGCCAGGGAGCCATCCAGGGAGGCATGCTGCCTAAAGTGCGGGCCTGTGAACGGGCGCTTAACGGCGGGGTACGCAAAACCCATATTATCGACGGCCGGGTTTCACACGCCCTGCTCCTGGAAATTTTTACGGACCAGGGAATAGGCACGGAGATGATCAGGAGGGAAAAGAGCGAGTGAATAAAGAAGTCATCAGCGGTTCGGAAATTATTCGGACCGGAATGTCCTGTCTGGCCAAGATTGCCAATCGTTTTCCCGTGGTATGGGAGCGGGGTGAAGGCTGCCGGCTTTGGGATCGCGAAGGCCGGAAGTATCTGGATTTTTTTTCCGGACACGCGGTAATGAACCTGGGTTATGCCCACCCGTCGCAATCCCATGCCATGCGCACTCAAATGGAGCGGATGGTCCATGCCGGTAATTTATATTATATGGAGACGCAGGTGGAACTGGCCCGGCGTCTGGTCCAGGCCACTTTTGGGGACCGAATTATTTTTGCCAACAGCGGGGCTGAGATCGTGGAGCTGGCAATAAAAATCTCCCGGAAATGGGCGCGGCAGGATAAAACCACGGAAGACCGTTTTGAAATCCTGACTATGCGCGGTTCTTTTCACGGCCGTACTTACGGCGCTTTATCCGCCACGAGCCAGGATAAGTATCACCAAGAAATAGGCCCCATGCTTCCCGGTTTTAAATATGTGCCTTTGAATAATTTTGTAGCGGCCGCTTCCGCCATTTCCAGCCGGACCTGCGCTATAATGCTGGAACCCATCCAAGGGGAAGGTGGAATTTACCCGGCGGAAAAGAAATATCTCCGGAAATTAAGGGAGCTTTGCCGCCGGAACAACCTGCTTTTAATATTTGATGAAGTTCAGTGCGGTCTGGGGCGGACCGGCTATTTAAACGCCTATGAAATGACCGGTGTAATCCCGGATGTATTACTTTTGGGAAAACCCCTGGGCGGGGGATTGCCGATCTCGGCTCTGGTTACGCGCGAGGATATTGCCGCCGTGCTGAAAGTAGGCGACCATGGCAGCACTTTCGGAGGAAATCCCGCAGCCGCGGCGGCCGGATGCGTGCTGCTCTCGGAATTAGCTGAACCGGGATTTCTGGAAGGAGTGAAAGAAATAGGAGTTTACCTGGGCGGGCAGTTGGACGCTTTGGCTAAAACCTATCCGCAAAAAATTATCGGGGTGCGGGGAGCAGGAATGATGTGGGGCATGGAAATGAAAGATCAAGGGCCGGAAACGGTCCAACGGGCCTTGGAACGGGGACTGGTGATTAATTGTACGGCCGGCAAGGTTCTGCGCTTTCTGCCCGCGCTTACTATCGGACGAGCCGAGGTGGATGAGGCTTGTAAAATATTAAAAGGAGTTTTAAAAACATAATGGCAGTTAAACTAAAACCAAAAGTTGCTAAAAAAACAACCACGAAATCGCTCTCAGTCAACAGTCTGCTGAGCATCAGCCAGCTGACTTTCCAGGATGTGGATCTGATCTTGCGCACGGCGGCGGAATTTAAAGCTGCCCGCGGGCGGGGGAAAGAAAACCAACCGCTTAAAGGCAAGGTTATGGCCGCGGTTTTTGAAAAAAGTTCCACCCGCACGCGCGTCTCTTTTGAGACGGCTATGTATCAACTGGGGGGGACCATGATCTACCTGGCCGGACGCGACCTGCAACTGGGCCGCGGCGAGACGATAGCGGATACGGCGCAGGTGCTCTCACGTTACGTGGACTGTATTATTATCCGCACGGATACCCATCGTAAAGCGGTCGATATGGCCCGTTGCGCCGGGGTTGCGGTGGTCAACGCGCTTACGGATTACGCGCATCCTTGCCAGGCGCTGGCGGATCTATTCACGCTTAAGGAGCGTTTTGGAAAATTAAAAGGACTGCGTCTGGCTTATGTCGGGGATGGGAACAATGTGGCTCGTTCGTTGATTTTTGGAGCCGCCAAAACCGGGATAGAATTGGCTCTGGCTATGCCTCCCAAATACGAAATGGACAAGCATACCATTGAACTGAGTGAAAAAGACCGCCGGAAAAGCGGAGGGGAAATCTTTATAACTCAGGATCCGGGCCGGGCGGTTGAGCGAGCGGATGCTGTTTATACCGATGTTTGGATTTCCATGGGGCATGAAAAAGAGCAGGCGGAGCGGGTACGAATATTTAAAAAATATCAGGTTAATGCCAAGCTGATGGCCCAGGCGCCGCCGCACGCCGTTTTTATGCACTGCCTTCCGGCGCATCGCGGTCAGGAAGTTAGGGACGAAGTTATGGACGGGCCGCAGTCGATTGTTTTTGATCAGGCCGAGAACCGATTACATGTTCAGAAAGCTATTCTGGCGCTGCTGATGGGAAGAAGGAAAAAATAATATGAGAATCCGCAAAGTGGTACTGGCTTATTCCGGGGGGCTGGATACTTCCATCATGATTCCCTGGATAAAGGAAAATTTTAATTGCGAAGTAGTAGCCATGGCGGCCGATATCGGCCAGGAAGAAGAATTGCACGGTCTTCCGGCCAAGGCCAGGCAGACCGGGGCGGCAAAATGTTTTGTCCTGGATCTGAAAAAGGAATTTGCCGAAGCCTATTTACTGCCGCTGTTGAAATCGGGCGCAATCTATGAGAATAAATATCTGCTGGGGACAGCGATTGCCCGGCCTTTAATTGCCAAACACCAGGTTGCCGTGGCTTTGCAACAAGGCGCTGATGCCGTGGCTCACGGCTGTACCGGCAAGGGTAATGATCAGGTTCGGTTTGAACTGACCTACCAGGCACTGGCGCCGCACTTGAAAGTCATCGCGCCTTGGCGGGAAGCCGGGTGGACTATCCAATCCCGGGAAGACGCTCTGCAATATGCCAAGCAAAAACGTATTCCGGTTACCCAGTCGCTAAAAAAAATCTATTCCCGGGACCGGAATCTCTGGCATCTTTCCCATGAGGGTGGAGAATTGGAATACCCCTGGCAGGAGCCGGATAAGCGGGTCTGGATGCTGACCAAGGATCCCGGGCTGGCGCCGAATAAACCCGCTTATGTAATCATCGGTTTTCAGGAGGGCCGGCCCATAAGTTTAAATGGCGTAAAATATAATTTGGTTTCCCTGATTCAGCGCTTGAATAAACTGGCCGGACAGCACGGAGTGGGCAGAGCCGATCTGGTGGAAAATAGATTAGTAGGTATGAAATCCCGGGGAGCCTATGAAACCCCGGCCGGCACGGTCCTGGTGGCGGCTCTGCATGAGCTGACCAGCCTGATTTTGGACCGTGAAAGCATGCATTATCGGGCGCAGTTGGCGCTTAAGTACGCGGAAATAGTATACAATGGCCAGTGGTTTACGCCTTTGCGCGAAGCGCTGGATGCTTTTATGAACAATATCCTGAAACCAGCTACCGGCGAAGTGCGTATGAAACTTTTTAAGGGGCAGACCCAGGCGGTGGGGCGGCGTTCGCGGAATTCACTCTTTTCCAAGGAATTGGCCACTTTTGGACAGGATGAGGTTTACCGGCAGTCCGATGCCACTGGATTTATCGCTCTCTATGGATTGCCGAATAAAGTCCGGGCTGGCTTGAAAAAGTTGTAGGGGCAAGTATGCGTGGTCCAATAAATATCAGGAAAACAATATGATGAATAATAAAAAAGGCCAAAAAAAAGTAATGCTGAACAAGGCTTGGGAAGGCCGTTTCACTAAATCTGCGGATCCCCGGGCTGAGGATTATACCTCCTCCCTGGCAGTAGACTTGCGCCTTTTAGAATATGATATACAGGGCAGCATAGCCCATACCAAAATGTTAGTCCGTTGTAAAATCTTGCAGCCCGGGGAGGGCCGGGAAATACTAAACGGACTGGACCAAGTATGGAAGGAATGGGAGACCGGACGGCTGGCAGCTTGCCGGCAGGATGAAGATGTGCACATGTTAGTGGAACGCCGTTTGCATGAAATAATCGGGGCCACGGCGGGAAAATTACATACTGCCCGGTCGCGCAATGACCAGGTAGTTACAGATTTCAAACTCTATCTGCGGCACGAAGTTGCGAAGCTTATTCAAGGACTGTCAGGCGTTCAACAGGTCCTGCTGAAACTGGCGGAAAGACATATTCACTGGATTATGCCCGGATATACCCATTTACAGGTAGCCCAGCCGGTACTGGTTTCGCATTGGTTGCTGGCACATTTAGAAGCGTTTAGCCGTGATGAAAAAAGATTTCAGCAGCTTTTAAAAGGAAGTCTGGATGAACTTCCTTTGGGCGCGGCCGCTCTGGCCGGGACCAGCCATCCCATAGACCGTAAATTGAGCGCGAAACTCCTGGGATTTTCCCGGGTGACTGCGAATTCCATGGATACAGTAGGAGACCGGGATTTTGGCCTGGAGGTTCTTTCTTCGGCCGCTATTTGCGGAGTACATATTTCCCGGCTGGCGGAGGAACTGGTGATTTTTTCCAGCGCGGAATTTAATTTTTTAACCGTTGACCAGAGATTTGCCACGGGGTCATCCATCATGCCGCAGAAACGCAATCCTGATATTGCCGAGCTTCTGCGGGGCCGGGCCGGGCGCCTGAACGGAAACATGGTAACATTATTAACGGTGCTTAAGGGTCTGCCTCTGACTTATAACCGGGATCTCCAGGAAGACAAGGAGCCGGTGTTTGACAGCGTGGATACCCTGAAGCAATCGTTATTTATTCTGGCTCCCATGCTGAACTCGCTCTGTTTCAATCGAACATGTATGGAACAGGCCTGCGGACGCGGTTATCCCAATGCGACGGAGGCGGCTGATCATTTGGTCCGGCAGGGGGTGCCTTTTCGCGAGGCGCATGCCGCGGTCGGCTGTGCGGTTACTGCGGCGGCGCAAAAGGGCCTCGGACTGGAAAACCTGAGTTTGGCGGAATGGCGTAAATTTCATCCGGCCTTTCAGCCGGGAATTAAACAGGATGTGGAACTTTCCCAGGCCGTGGGCGCTAAATCTTCCCAGGGAGGGACCGGCCCGGCCCGGGTTCGGGCGGTTATGGCCGGGCATCGACGCCGGCTCTTCAGAGGAAAAAGATGAAATTATTTCGCCCGAAAGGGCGGAGAATTTGATCCGAGATGAAGCGGTGACGTATTAAAAGTAAATAAATATTGACATTATCCCCGGAAAATTTGTATTATATACTAAAATATGTAGCATAATCCGCTTGGAAGATCCTGGTTTTTAAAGCGATTAAATATTTATAGCGGTTTAGGAGGTTTACCTTGGCGCGCGTAGTTCTTAAAAATGTTTGCAAACGCTTTCCCGATCCCAAGCACGGAAAAACGGTGAACGCGGTAAATGATTTTAATTTAACCTGCGAAGACAAGGAATTCATTGTTCTGGTCGGACCCTCGGGGTGTGGGAAATCCACCACGCTTCGTCTGATAGCCGGTTTAGAGGAAATTACCGAGGGCGACATTTACATTGACGACAAATTAGTTAATGATATGCCGCCAAAAGACCGTGATATTGCCATGGTTTTTCAAAATTATGCGCTCTATCCTCATATGAACGCTTACGAAAATATGGCTTTTGGGTTGAAATTGAAGAAAACGCCGCTTAATATCATAAAAGAGCGTGTCGCGGAAGCGGCCGATATTTTGGATATCAAAAAGTTATTGCATAAAAAACCCAAGGTGCTTTCCGGCGGGGAACGTCAGCGGGTGGCGCTGGGACGCGCTATTGTACGCAAGCCGAAAGTTTTTCTCTTTGATGAACCTCTTTCCAATCTGGATGCCCAACGCCGGGGACAGATGCGTGCCGAGATCAGCCGGATTCATAACAAGCTTCAAGCCACCATGATTTATGTAACCCATGATCAGATCGAGGCCATGACCATGGGGGATCGTATTGTGGTTATGAAGGACGGGGATATTCAGCAGATAGCTGATCCGATTACCCTTTACGACCAGCCCTGTAATGAATTCGTGGCCGAATTTATCGGCGCTCCCAGTATGAATGTTATAAAAGGAAGTATTACCCGGAAAAAGGATAACCTCCATTTCTGCGAAGAAAATTTTACGGTTAAGATCCATGAGCGGCATATTCCGTTTATGGAGGAGATGGAGGGAAAAGAAGTCAAAATGGGTATCCGGCCGGAGGATATTTACGATAAAGTCTACGCCTCGAACGCTTCACCGGATAATACCATCACGGCAACGGTGGAAGTAGTTGAGCCCTTGGGGGCGGAAGCACATATTTATTTTACTACGGGAACAAACCAATTTATTGCACGGATGGATTCGTACGAACAACTGGGAGTCAATCAGGATATTGATCTGGTTTTTGATATGAGCAAGGTTCATTATTTTAATGAAAAGACCAAGCAAACCATTATTTAAGTTGAAATATCCTATTATTTTTTTTCATGCGCAATCATCCCGCCAGTTGGTTTAAACCACGCTTTCTTTGGGAAAAGGGCATACGGGCAACACTGGTTTTTATCTGCCTAGGCAGTATGTTTGTACCGGTTGATTTACAGGCCAAGGAGAACGTGCCCCCGGAAACCTTTGAGGCAAAAGGAAATACTCTAACCACTTCCCAACACGTCAGTTTATCCGCAGATTATCTCTCTTACCAGGAAATACCGGGCACGATTTACGCGCGGGGAGAGGTGCGTCTATGGTACGCGGACATGACGCTGACGGCGGAAGAAGCTGATGCCGATATTGCCCAACAGAAAGTTCAGGCCCGGGGAGAGGTAGTACTGGTGGAATCCGGCCGGGAAATTCATTGCGTCCGGTTGGATTATGATTTGCGGGATGGCTCGGCCTATGCCAGGGGCATCCGGTTTGCCGCCCGCCCCTGGTACTATCAGGGGCAAGCTGTGGAAAAACAGGGCGACAAACGGGTACTTATCGAACAGCCCTTGTTTACTACCTGCAATGCCCGGCATCCCCATTATCACCTTACCGCCGGACGCATAGATATCGAGTTGGAAAAATCATTGACCGCCTATAACGCCGTATTTTATATCGGGACCACGCCGCTTTTTTATCTGCCCTGGTTTTTCCGTTCGCTTAGGGATTCCCGTCCGCCTTTTTCAGTCCAGGTCGGCTATAATGACTACGAGGGGATTAATGCCGAGGTGCTTTGGAACTATTATCTGGGGGACGAAAATTACGGCAGCCTGACATTTAATCTCATGGAGCGCAAAGGGCTGGGTTTGGGACTGGACCAGCATTTTCAATACACCGGGTATGGCAGCGGCGAAGGCGATTTTTCCGTGTTTTACGTGAAAGATGAAGAATTCGGCAGGGAACGATGGACCGCTAAGCTGGAAAACCGTTATGAAATTACTGCGCGGGATTTGTTGCAATTCAACGTGGATTATCTTTCCGACCGGGACTTTAACCGGCAGTTCTCCACTTTCCTGGTGGATTCTTATCAACAGAAATCCTACTTGGCATATTCCCGCCGGGGAGAGGGGTATTACCTCGGAGCCGGGATTCAGGACGTGGAAACGTTGGATCCCCAGCGGAATATATATTTACCGTCTTTACGCGAACTTCCTAATGTTAATTTTTCTCTTTCCTCACGTAAAATCTTCGAAACCTTCAGCCCGGTTTATTTAAGCCTGAATTCCGCTTGGCGGCGTTATTATCAACGCGTGGAAGAAGGTCAAAACCTGAGTTTTCGGTACCGGGATGTTTTACATTTAACCCCTATCTTTACCCAGACGTACAGCTTTCCGGTGCGGGTGCTGACACAACCCAGCATTTCCGGTTCGCTGGGATTGCCGATGACCGGAAATCATAAGGAAACTCTGATTCCCGCTTACGGGGAGGATGCGGCCGCACCTCAAACCTGCCTGGATGCGGCCTATACCACGCAGGTTACTCTGACGAATAAATGGGTAAACTATCAGCGTACTACTCCCACGCACTTGATGCAGAGCCGGTTTACGCATGAGTTCAGCCGGAAAATTTTACTGCTCCAGGAAATGTATCTGCCCCGGGCCGGGGTAGACAGCCATCGGTTAAAGCTGGGGCTGGACTATTACCAGGGAAACGTTTTCAGCACTCAAACCCAAACCGGTTATGATTTGTTGGATGAAACGGCCGGTTGGCAGGCCCGGATGGATCCGCTGACCTTTAACGGCCGGACTTCACTGCTTAAACCTCTCTCTCTGAGTTGGCAGGGTACCTACGGCTGGGAAAAAGCACGCATCACCAGCGGCTATCTCTCGACCGGCACTTACGGGAAAAAGTGGAATCTGACCCTGGCCGGCTCATACTCCTGGAGGGAAAATTTTAATCCCGAGCACGCGATTTATGGAACCCTGGGAGGGACTTATAATTCCGGAATCGGACTATCGGTCCGGAGTTCGATCCAATACGATTTTAGCGGCCGTCGGCTGAATAATTTTACCCTGGGACTGGGGCGTGATCTGCACTGCTGGAATATGCAGGCGGCTTTTACCGTTTATGAGGACGGTAAAACCAACATCGGTCTGGGGATAAATTTAAAAGCATTTCCCCAGGTTAAGGCCGGTATGGGAGGGACTGACGGTTTCTCCGTGGGGGAATAGCGTATATTCCTGCTTGTTGGCGGAAGGAATAAATGCTATAATCCCCCGTTTTTCAAGGCTTAAGGAGGACGAAGGACTATGAAAATTTGTGTGGTGGGAACAGGATATGTGGGGCTGGTAACCTGCGCCTGTTTTGCGGATTTGGGAAACAATGTCATAGGCGTGGATGTTGACCAAACCAAGATTGATAAACTTAATAATAATATTATCCCGATTTTTGAGCCGGGACTGAAAGAACTAATCGACCGTAATCTGGGCAAGCGCCTGAGCTTTACGACGGATTTAAAAGCGGGAGTGCAATCATCGGAATTTATTTACATCGCGGTCGGTACGCCTCCCAATGAGAAAGGAGAAGCTGATCTAACCGCCGTGAAAGAGGTGGCGGCTGGAATCGGAAAGCATTTAAACGGACCGAAAATTGTGGTGGATAAAAGCACCGTGCCGGTAGGCATGGGAGATATGGTGGAAAGCATTATCGAGGAACACTGCGGCTCGCCGGGCCGGGCCCACGTGGTTTCCAATCCTGAATTTCTGAAAGAAGGATCGGCGGTGCACGATTTCATGAATCCGGACCGGGTTTTAATCGGGACCAACAACCGGACTGCGGCCGAAAAAGTCAGCGAACTCTACCAGCCGTTGGAAGCCGAGATTATGATCACGGATTTACGTTCGGCTGAGATGATTAAATACGCCAGCAATGCTTTTCTGGCGGCTAAGATTACTTTTATAAATGAAATCGCCAACCTTTGCGAGCGGGTAAATGCGGACGTTGCTAAAGTGGCGCACGGCATGGGATTGGATAAACGGATCGGTTCCGCCTTTCTGAATGCCGGGGCCGGATACGGCGGTTCTTGTTTTCCCAAAGACGTTTCCGCCCTGGTGCAGAAAGCAGATAAGGAAGGCTATGATTTTAAAATTCTTAAGGCGGTTATCGCGGCGAATGACTTTCAGAAACGCTCAATGCTCGCCCGGATCAAGGAAGTATTAGGTACGCTGGAGGGCAAGCAAATCGGCGTACTCGGTCTGGCGTTCAAGCCTAATACCGACGATCTGCGGGAGGCGGTGGCGGTAGAGATAATTCATTTATTACTGGAGAACGGGGCACGGATAAGAGCATATGATCCCGCAGCCATGGAAACGGCCCGGGTTCTTCTGCCCGGGATAAAATTCGCCGAAAATGCTTACGCGGCGGCTGAAGGTGCCCATTGCCTGGTGGTTTTTACAGAGTGGAATGAATTCAAGGAAATGGACCTGGAACGCGTCAAGGCCTTGATGCGCGAACCGAACATTGTTGACGGCCGCAATATCTATGATCCGGATAGAGTCAAAGCTCTGGGATTTAATTATCGGGGAGTCGGAAGAAAATAAGGAACTAATTAAAAGAGGAGCAAGGAAAATGACAGCAACCATAAAAGGCGTTATTTTGGCCGGGGGATTAGGCACTCGCTTGAAACCCCTGACGGATATAACAAATAAGCATTTGCTTCCGGTGTATGATCGTCCCATGATTTTGCATCCCATAGAGAGCATGGTAAAGGCCGGCATTAAAGAGATCATGCTGGTGACCGGAGGCAATAACGCGGGAGATTTCCTGCGCCTGCTGGGGGACGGCCGGCAATACGGCATTCGCCGGCTGCAGTACACCTATCAGAAGGGAGAAGGCGGAATTGCCGAGGCTTTGGGTCTGGCCGAAGAATTCGCCGAAGGCCAGCGCATTATGGTTTATCTGGGCGACAACTTGATATCCGAATCGCTCAGGCCTTATGTTAAATCTTTTCAAGAACAGGACCGGGGTGGCATGATTCTTCTGAAAGAGGTGGGAAACCTTTCAGCCTACGGCGTACCGAAGTTTAAGGGAGCACGCATAGAAAAAATTATTGAAAAGCCTTCCCGTCCCACCTCTCCGTACGCCGTGATTGGTATTTATTTTTATCATCCCAGTGTTTTTGAAATCATCAAAACTCTAAAACCTTCCGGGCGCGGGGAATTGGAAATCACGGATGTCAATAATGCCTATTTGCGGCGGAAGCAGATGACTTACGGAATAGTTAAGGGGCATTGGGCGGACGCGGGCGAATCAATTGATTCCTGGTTTGAAGCCAACATCATGGCGCGGGAGCAGAAGAATAAATCCCAAAAGGCGGTTTAAACCATGCGGTTATTAATTACCGGAGGAGCCGGGTTTATAGGTTCCCATTATGTGGATCTTCGGCTGAAACGGCATCCCCGCGACCTGGTAGTAGTGCTGGATAAATTAACTTATGCCGGCAATCCGGCCAATCTGGCCGGAGCGCGCCGGAATCCGCGGTTTAAATTTATAAAAGGTGATATTTGCGAGGCCCGAACCGTGGAGCGAATAATTCGGAAATATCGTCTTGAAGTGATAGTGAATTTTGCCGCTGAAACTCACGTGGACCGCTCCATCCTTAGCCCTGAAGATTTCGCCCGGACGGACGTGCTGGGAACTCAAACTCTGCTGGAAGCTGTTCGCAAGCATAAAATAAAGCGGTTTTTGCAGATTTCCACGGACGAAGTATATGGTTCTATCGAACGCGGAGTCTTTCGCGAGACTGACAGCCTAAAGCCGTCCAGCCCGTATTCAGCTTCCAAGGCCGGAGGTGATCTCCAGGTACTGGCATACCGGCACACTTATGGTTTGCCGGTTTTAATTGCGCGTTCGTCCAATAATTTCGGGCCGCGGCAGTATCCGGAAAAATTAATTCCGCTGTTTGTTACCAATGCCCTGACCGACCAACCCCTGCCACTTTATGGGGATGGTTTGAATACCCGTGACTGGCTTTATGTGGAGGATAACTGTTTGGGGCTGGATTGTATTTTAGATAAAGGTGTTTTCGGAGAGATATATAATCTGGGCGCGGGTAATACCCGCAATAACCTGGAGATTACCCATATCATTTTGAAATTACTGAAAAAACCCATGGGATTAATCAAACGCGTGCCCGACCGCTTGGGACATGATCGCCGCTATGCCTTAAATACCCGGAAAATAAAAGGATTAGGCTGGCAGCCGACCCGGCCTTTTGCCCAAGCTTTAAAAGATACGGTAGAATGGTATCAAGATCATCCCGAATGGTGGCAGCCCTTGAAATCCGGCGAGTATATGAAGTATTACCGTAAGCAGTATCACGAACGGTATAAAGTGAAATAAATATAAATAATTGAAAGGACTTTCAATACTATGGTTTTAAAAAAACAGAAAAGCAAATTACCGGTTGTCTTAATCACCGGGGTTACGGGCCAGGACGGAAGCTATTTGGCGGACTTTTTGCTTTCCCAGGGATATCGGGTATTCGGTACGGTTCGCCGGAATTCTACTGAGAATTTTGAGCGGATTGAGCATATTAAAAACCGGATAGAGCTGGTGGAAGTAGATCTGCTGGATCAAATGTCCATTCTCACGGCCCTGAAAAAAGTGCGGCCCCGAGAGGTTTATAACCTGGCGGCCCAGTCCTTTGTGCCTACTTCATGGGAACAACCCATCTTAACCGGGCAATTTACCGCGTTGGGAGTAACCAGAATGCTGGAGGGAATCCGAGAAATCGACCGCAGCATCCGTTTTTACCAGGCCAGTTCTTCGGAAATGTTCGGCAAGGTACAGACTGTTCCCCAGAATGAAACCACGCCTTTTTATCCGCGCAGTCCGTATGGAGTAGCCAAGGTGTACGGCCATTTTATCACCGTGAATTATCGCGAAAGCTATAACCTGTTTGCCGTCTCCGGGATTCTTTTTAATCACGAGTCTCCCCGGCGCGGAAAAGAATTTGTAACGCGGAAGGTGACGGATGCCGTGGCCCGGATTAAAATGGGGCTGCAGAAAGAACTGCGTCTCGGGAATACGGACGCCAAGCGGGACTGGGGTTATGCCGGGGACTATGTCCGGGCTATGTGGAAAATGTTGCAGCAGACCAAACCTCGGGATTATGTTATTGCCACAGGGGTGAGTCATTCGGTCAAGGATCTGATCAGGATTGCCTTTGCGCACGCCGGCCTGGATTGGAAGAAATACGTGCGGATTGATCCCCGCCTCATCCGGCCGGCGGAGGTTGATCACTTGTTGGGAGAGGCGGGCAGAGCCCGGCGGGAGTTGAAGTGGAAACCGGAAGTCCCCTTTGAAAAAATGATCCAGATGATGGTGGATGCCGACCTGCAGCGCGTGCGGATTGAGATGCGAAACCGGGAATTTTTAGCCTCGGCATAAAAGGAAATATTTTATGAAAATTCTGGTGATCGGCGCCGAAGGGCAAGTCGGCACATTTTTAATTCGGGAGTTGGCGGTTACTCATCAGGTGTCCGGGACATCAATGAACGGGGTGGGGAATCTGCCGCGCCTGGACATCCGGGATGTGGCGGCAACCAATAAATATATTTCAGAAATGCGTCCGCAGCACGTTGTCCTGACCGCTGCTCTGACAAAGGTAGACCAGTGCGAAACAGAACCTGCTCTGGCAGAGGCGATTAACGTGCAAGGAGCGGAAAATATCGCCCGGGCTTGCCAAGCAACGGATGCGGGTTTGACGTTCTTCTCATCGGAATATGTTTTTAATGGTGAGGCGGGTCCGTACAGTGAAGAGGATCCTCCGGAGCCGGAATCCGTGTACGGCCGGACCAAGCTGGCCGGCGAGAAAATAGTGGCCGCCCTTCTGGAAAATCACCTGATTATCCGGACTACCGTGGTTTTTTCCTATTTGCCCGGATCGCTTAATTTTTATATGCAATTATTTAACCGGGCCTCCCGGGGAGAGCCCATCACCGTGCCGGACGATCAAATCGGGAATCCGACCCAGGCTCATAACTTGGCGCAGGCTCTGGGCGAGTTAATCGAATCCGGATGTACGGGGATATACAACCTGGTCGGCACGACCCGGATTGGGCGGTGTGATTTTGCTAAAAAAGTGCTGGATAAACTTGGCTATAATCCGGACGTGGTTAAGCCGGTTACGACCGCGACATTAAAGCAAAAAGCCCGGCGGCCGCTGGTGGGGGGATTGAAAACCGGGAAAGCCCAGTCGGTGCTGAAAAATCATAGACTTTGGGATCTGGATACGGCTCTGGAGTATACGATTGCCCAGATGAAGACCGGTTAAGGGATAAGGATATGCAATGATAAAAAAAAAGGGCGTTAAAATAACCATCGGCATTCTGGTCAGTCTGCTATTTATAGGACTGGCGCTGCATAATATTGATTTCAAAAAGTTGTTGCACACTTTTTCACAAATAAAAACCGGCGGGCTAATAGCCGGCGGGATGTTGATTTTACTGACCTATTATTTACGCGCCCTCCTCTGGCAGCAGCTGCTTCGGAAATACCCGACCAGGCAATGGAACCTCTTTCGTATTATAACCATCGGATATTTTGCGAATAATATTCTGCCTCTCAAACTGGGAGAGATCATACGGGCCTGGCTTCTGGGCAAGCGGGAAAACCTGCCAGCCAGCCAGGCTTTAGCCACTGTGGTTATTGAGCGGGGCATGGATTTATTCGCCCTGCTCTTTTATTTTATACTGATGATGTTTATCATCCCCTTCGAAGGTTGGTTGAAATTATCGGGACTAATTCTGGCAGGGGTAGGAATAACCTTTGCCATGATAGTGATCTTAAACTACCGCTACGGCGGCCATTTAATAGAGTTAGCGGAGAAGCCGCTGCGAAAGCTTCCCGGCCGGATGGGGGAGTGGCTGCATCTTCAACTGGGCAAGTTTCTGGAAGGATTAAAACTAATTGAAACGCCGGGGCAATTTGCGCGAAGCATAGGCTTGGCGCTCCTGACCTGGTTTTGCTGGATAAGTGTTGCCTATATATGTTTTAAAGCGCTGGGTTTAGAGCTTTCGTTTTGGGCCGCGATATTTTTGATTGTAGTGCTGAATTTTGGTCTCATGATCCCCTCGTCGCCCGGAGGCTTGGGGGTATTTGAATTCATGGTAATCCTGGCCTTGACGCCTTACGGGGTGGAAAAAGAAACCGCCCTGGGCGTGGGTTTTACATTTCACATGCTCCAATATGTACTAACCCTGGCGCTGGGCTGGATTTTCAGTATCCAGTTGAATGTTTCCATGAGCAAGGCTTACCGGGATTCGGAAAATCCGGAAGAAGATGTGTCGGCCAAAACAGCGGGCGGGCAGTCGGATGATGCAGGTTAAAAAAATATATTAGCCGTTTGCTAAGAGCCTGTCGGACTTTAGTCATTCTCCCCCTTTTGTAAAGGGGGCAGGGGGGATTTAATCAATAAAACGCCCGCTTTTATATACAAAATCCCCCTTTATCCCCCTTTTTCAAAGGGGGAAGAGTGATTAAAATTCGCTTTTGTGCCCAAGTCCGACAAGCTCCTACGTCCCGTGGGTGGCATATCCCAATCTTTAAAGGAATGAAAAACAGTATGAGGTATTCATGCGGATTTTAATTACAGGTATGGAAGGATTTGTCGGCAGCCATCTGGCGGAGTATGCCCTGGCCAAGGGAGCGGAAGTTCATGGAACCATATTTCCGGGCGCTGCCAGAACCAACCTGGCCGGTTTGCGCGGGATTAAAACCCACCCGCTGGATATTCGTGAAGCTTCCGGGACCAGCCGGCTGATCCGGCGCCTGAGTCCGGAAAGAATTTTTCATCTGGCCGGCCAAAGCAATGTATTTGCCAGTACAGAGATGGCCGAACAAACCTTGTCCGTCAATATTCTCGGCAACCTGAATATCCTGGAAGCCGGCAGAGCAGCCGGCCAGGCACCAAAGGTTTTGGTAGTGGGCTCGGCCAATGAGTACGGCCGGGTCAGGTCTAGGGACTTGCCTATAAAGGAATCCCAGCCGTTAAATCCCGGGAATCCCTATGCGGTTTCAAAGGTTTGCCAGGATATCATGGGAGAGTATTACCATAAAACTTTCAAACTTCATATAATCCGCGTCCGGCCATTTAATCATATCGGGCCCCGCCAGTCCCCGGCCTTTGTGTGTGCTGCCTTCGCACGCCAGATTGCCGAAATTGAAATCGGCCGGCAAGAGCCTGTCATCCAGGTCGGTCATCTGGAAGTCCGCCGTGATTTTACGGATGTGCGCGATATCGTCAAAGCCTATTGGTTGGCCTTGCAAAAAGGCCGGGCCGGGGAGGTTTATAATCTGGGGTCGGGCAGAGCCATCATGGTTAAAAGCTTGTTAAACGGGCTGCTGGTATATTCCGAAAAGAAGATTAAAATTCATCGTATGCCCGGCCGAGTAAGAAAAGGCGAGAATTCCGCTTTTTATGGCGATTACTCCAAGTTCCGGCGCCATACCGGCTGGCAGCCCGGCATTCCTCTGGAACAGACTCTTCGCGATACATTAACTTACTGGAGAAAGAAGATAATTACTGCAAAACGGTGAATTGTAATCACAAGTGCAACATACCGGGATGAAAAAGAGTCCCTTTACT
>CBDUZI010000008.1:0-47342 GCA_965371665.1 uncultured bacterium | reverse complement strand
TTTAATCAATAAAACGCCCGCTTTCATATGCAAAATCCCCCTCAATCCCCCTTTGCAAAGGGGGAAGAGTGCTCAAAATCCGATTTTGTGCCGAAGTCCGACAGACTCCTAGTGCCGGAAAGATAAGCAGACGTGCTTTTTAGGTTTTAAGCATTGTGTTTATGGGGAATACGGGGTAAAATAATTCATCCGTTGGAAGCAGGAATTTTCAGGGAGGTATGATGCGGCAATATTTGGAGACGCTGGAAGAAGATCAGTCGGCGCGCAGTACGGAAGAATATATAGGAGCTTTTACCGAGAGTTTTAAAATAGTCCTGTACCAGAATCCGGTAGAAAGAATGGGGCATGCGGTCTTGCTGGCCGCCAAGACGGCGCTGCGAATAAAGGCCGTCCGCCCGGCCTTAAAAGAGCATGAAATCGCCAGGCGGCTGCAGGCCATCGCCCGCAATATCCGGATCACAACTATTCTTAATGATCTCACCCCGGAAGAGAAAGGAATGCTGCAACTACATCCCTTGAACCAGGTGAAACAGTATGCCCTTAAAGGTTCGCGCGCCCGCCGAACCTCATCCCCGGCCAAACGCCGGCCTAAAAATAAATCCTCAGAGAAAGTTTCCCGCAAAAAGAGTGCCTGACTTTTCAGCTTGCCGCTATCCGGCGGTTATGATTTTAATCATGCTGGCGCTGGGCGTATCCGGCTGTAAAGGTTTTAATGCCTTAGCGGATAGAAAATGGACCAAGGTTTCCCTGGAGAGCGGACCGGATATCAAGGTTCGCATTCTGCGAAAAAAAGTATTTACGCGCGCTACTTTTGAATGGCCGGAAGGCGGGATCGAGATAAGGGACCATCAGGGCCATGAAATTCCCTGGCCGCCGGGAGCACGCCGGGTCTATTTGCGCCAGCGAGGCGACCAGGTCGCTCTGGCTTTTAAGCCGGGGCGGACCGTTGCTAAAAAAGCACCCAAGTATCCCAGCCTGGGTTTCCACTCCGCAGATAACCACATAGGTATTGCGAAGCTCCATGTTCCCGAGATCCGGTTCCGGCGTCAGTATGAAGGCCGGGAGTTTCAGATAGCGGTGAAAAGGGGCCGCCTGGCTTTAATCAATACGCTGCCCCTGGAAATGTACTTATCGCGGGTCCTGCCGGCAGAGATGGCCCCCAACCATTTTACCTTGGAAGCGTTGAAAGCCCAGGCCGTAGTCGCGCGTACCTGGGCCTTGAAAAACCTGCGGCGGCATCAACGCTATGGTTATAATTTTTGCGACGCTCCGCATTGCCAAGTTTACCAGGGACGCAAAGACATCTCTCTGCGCTGCGAAAGAGCGGTTAAGATGACCAAGGGAGAGGTGTTGGTTTATCAGGGCCGTCTGGCCGAGGCTTTTTACCACAGCACCTGCGGCGGCAATACGGCTTTTGTAGATGAGGTATGGAAAAGCCGTCCGCAGCCTTATCTGGCGCGGGTAGAGGATCATTGGAAGTCCGGTTACCGGCCTTATTGCGCAAGGTCTCCTTACGCGCGCTGGAAGGCCCGTCTCTCGCTGCGCCGGCTGGAGCAGGCCATGAGGGAAAATCACACCCTCGGACAAGAGGAAAAATTAGAGCAGGTGGAGGTTGATTTTTTAGACCGGTCCGGACATGTCAAACGTATTTTAATTACCACTAACCAACGCCAATATAGGGTCCCGGGCCCGAAATTTCGCAGTCTGGTTAACCGGATATTCGTACAACACCGGATTCTCAGCAGTTTTTATGACCTTAAGATACAGGGCAACAAGCTTGCCATCCAGGGCCGCGGGTTGGGGCATGCTGTGGGCATGTGTCAGTGGGGCGCGCGCGGCATGGCGCAACATGGATTTACATATAAGGAAATACTCGATCATTATTTCAAAGGGACGGAAGTAAAGAACCGCGATGATATGAACGGCGCAGAAGCGGGGGCCACGGTATCGACTACGGAAAAGAAGCCGGCCGGGATTTTTTAGACCGGGGGAGAGGCCGGATTTGATGAACGAAAAGTTCGGAGGATTCTCCGGGTTGAATCCAAATACGCAGAGGGGGATAAGACTCGGATAAATCAAAAGATTGCGCCATATAATCCAGCGGAACCTGGGCGCCCCAAGGTCTTGAGACCAGATAAGCCGGATGCGCCGGGGAGAGTCTGGCAGCTAAGCCGGCAACCCAATACCGGGAGAAATCCAATTTATAAGCCAGGGAGAATGATTGCCGGGAGTTTAACCGGGAGGCTGGCGGATGTTTAGTATAAGGAGTATCCGGCCAGAGGCTGGAAAAAGGCGCCAATAAAATATCCGCCCGTAATTTTTCGTGCGCTTGCAGATAAACGGCGACATAGCCCAAGTCCGCCTGGGGAAAGACCAGGATGGCCTGGGGAGGCAGGGTCTGGATAAAATTGCGCATTTGGGAGAGGTTAGAATTCTTGGCGGACGCGGTCCGAACCTGGGTGCGCAGAGAGCGGTAACTCTGAAGTATAGAAAACAGGGGTACCAGCAGAACTACGATTAAACCAAACACCGTGGCGCGGAAAGACAGGAATTTGGAGATGCGGGACCCGCGTCCGAGTTGATAATAACAATAATTCAGTCCGCTTAAGGTCCAATAAGCGCCGGCCAGGCACAAGCCTATATGAAAGGCCGGAGTGTGTCCGGGAAACAGGAGCGCTCCGCCGATCAGGGCGAACAGGGGAAGCAGCATGACAATAAGCCGGCTGGTATTATCCAGCCTGTCATGCGACCATTTCGGCCGCTGAAGAACCGCATAACGAACATTCAGCAGCAATCCCCAGAGAATAATCATCAGGCCTATAAAGGAATGGTCGCGGACAAAGCTGATTATGGTCTGTCCCACGTGAACCAGGGATGAACTCAAAGGCTGATAAATAAAATATTTATGGTATCCGGCGGTTACATACCTAAGCAGCCAGGAACCAAGCTTGATCGGAGAGAAGTTTTGGCGAAGTTCGGCATAATGGAATGCGAAATCAGTATTCAGAAAAGCGCCGGAGGCCGGCATGCGCCCGAGAAGATATAAATATGGCAATAATATTCCCAAAATCAGGCAGAAAAAAATCCAGACGTAATTTAATTTATTGGCAGGATGCCGGGGCAGGCCGATGGCCAATCCCAGGATAAAGGCCGTAATGGCCCAGGTTAAGAGCGGCAGATATTGACCGCCGGTTATTCCGCATAAAAACGCCCAGATCATCCAGCGGCTTTGGGAATGCAGCCGGAAAGGAGGGCTTATAATGCCCAGGGTCAGGTAGAGGCAAAGGCAGAGCAGCATGAGGTGAAAAGTAAAATGATGGGAAAGCAGGGAGGCCTGCCAAATAAAAGGCGAGAAGAATAAAGCCCAGGCCGCAGCCAGACTGACCAACAGAGGAAAACGAAGCCGCCGGCCGGTTAAATAGATAATGAAGGATGAACAGGAGCCAAATACCAAGGCGGCGAAATTCATGCGCCAGATATCGCTGCCCCAGGGCACCAGCCAGCAGAGGAATTTAGCGCACAATAAATACAGGGGATAGCCGGGACAATGCACTATGCCCAGAGAGCAAGCGCCTAAAACAAACTCGGCGTACTCGCCGGCGATTAAATCATTACCCAGAAGGGGAAGGGATACCAGCAGCGGAAGCAGGAAAGCCGCTATGGCCAGTACGAGGTCCCAGAACAACATTAATGGGCTTGGTTGGGAAGGGTTTGGGCGGGATAAAAAGGCCAACGCTTACTCCTGTAAATAAAGAATGCAGAGGATACAAATGTTTCTAATTAGTTTCTGCTGCGGAAAGCCCTTTTTGACGGAATTCTCATACTTTGTCATTCCGAGCGAAGCGAGGAATCTCCAAGAGACCTGACATTTCAGGCGTTACCGTGGAGATTCCTCACTACGTTCGGAATGACAAACTTAAAAAAATACGCTTCCCGCAACAGGAACCAGTTAAAAAATTATGGCAAAAAGAGGATGGAGTGTCAAATATTAAAGCGATAAACAAATTGACAACCGCCTTGGTCGCTTTTATAATTTCACAAGTTTTATTATAGTATCTGTTGCGGAACATACTTTTTTGCGGATTTCGTGCGTTTGTCATTTCGAGCGCAGCGAGAAATCTCTAGCAACCCAAGTTTCAAGGAGATTCCTCGGTCGCTTCGCTTCCTCGGAATGACAGAAAAATAAAACAGCCTTTGCGCAACAGAAACTAATCTGTATTTTATGATTCTAATAACTTAAAACTTAATTGCAGCGGGAGATTTTATGCAGTTTTTTGGAATACTGTGCTGGTGGCTGATTATTTCTACCATGGGAATAATCGCCATTCCCATAGCGTTTAAAACCTTTGCCTTTCTGCCCGACCGGGGATATGCGTTTACCAAGCCGTTGGGGTTATTACTGGCCGGCTTGCTGGCCTGGCTTTTGGGCTTTATCGGTTTTTCGATTTTCACCCTGATCATTGCCCTGGGTTTGTTAGCGGGATTCTCTTTTTGGCTGGGGGCTAAATATAAAGCGGAAATCCGCAGTGCCTGGGAAGAACGCAAGGGATATATCCTGGTGGTGGAATTGTTTTTCGCGGCCCTCTTTCTGCTGTTCCTGTTTTTCCGGATGTACAATCCGGATATTCTGGGAACCGAGAAATTTATGGATATGGCTTTTCTTCACTCCATCCTGCGGGCTCCATCTTTCCCGCCATATGATCCCTGGATGGCGGGCCCGGAATTGTATATCAGTTATTATTATTTCGGCTACTTATTAATGAGTATCCTAACCAAGCTTTCGGGAGTTCCGGCCGCGATCGGGTTTAATTTGGCGTTAGGCATGCTTTTTGCGCTTTCCGGTACGGCTTTATTTGGGGTTTTGTATAATTTAACCCGCCGGATGCTGGTGGGATTCGGCGGATGGGCCATGATTTATATGCTGGGAAATCTGGACGGATTTCGCCAGTTTCTCACGACCCGTTCTCTGGAAAATTTTAACTGGTGGACGCCCTCGCGGATCATACCGGATACCATAAATGAATTCCCGTTTTTTTCCTTTCTACTGGGTGATATGCATCCCCACATGCTGGCGGTGCCATATTTTTTAATGAGCCTGGGGCTGGGATTGAACCAGCTTAAATCCCGAGAGCCGGTCTTGACCCTTAAAAGCCCGGAACAACTGGGGCGGTATATTTTATGGGGGATTGTGATCGGGGCTTTGGGCTTCATAAACAGTTGGGATCTGCCCACCGCCTTTTTTATCGCCCTGCTGGCTTTTTTCTTTCAGCAATACGGGTTGCGGTCAGGGGTCCCGGCCATGCCGTGGAAGGGTATGCTGGCAGCCCTGGGTGTAATCCTCGCGGTGGCAATTATTCCCTACCTTCCTTTCTATATTCATTTCCGCACCCAGGCTAAGGGCATGGGATTAACCACCCAGAATACTAACGTAAAAGATTACTTGCTGATTTTTGGAACCTTTACTTTTATGGCGATCACCTTCCTGGCCGCGCGTTATCATGCCTGGTTCCTGGTCTTGTTGTCTCCGGCCGGGAATAAACCTGAGCCCGGAAGAAAGAAAGGCGCGTACTGCCCGCAGTGCGGAAAGCTGGTTCGGGAGGGCAAACGTATTTGCGGCCAATGCGGCCATCATATATCACCAAGTCCCTCCGGAACCAACGGAGAGAGCCCCTTGGCCGGTACGGCCGGCGAACTGCCGGGCCAGGTACGCAATATTTTCATGTTTCTTCTCCAGCCGGTCTTGTTCTGGCGCCGGAGCGAGGGCCGGAAGACCGGGATTATAGTAATGGCCGTCTTAATCATGGCAGGGGCCGCGATAGGCTTCAAGTCAGCTTTCCTGGGGCTGGTTATCTTATTGGCTCTGGCAGTTGTGGTTCTGCTTTTTACCCGGATTGACCGGCCGGAAACGATTTTTGCTTTAAGCCTGCTGTTTACCGCCTGGTTTCTGGTTTTTGGATGCGAGGTGCTGCATATTAATGATACTTTCAACCCGCCCCTGGACCGTATGAACACGGTCTTTAAATTATATTACCAGGCCTGGTTTCTTTTAGGCATAGCCGGAGTGTACGGAGTTTATTGGTCATTTAAACACTCCCTGCGCCACGCCAATTTAAAAGCGGCCTGGCTGGTGGTAATGGTTCTGTTTATCGCCGCGTCCCTGGTCTATCCCTATGCCGCTGCCATGGTTAAGACCAATCATTTCAAAAATGTCACCACCCTGGACGGCTCCGATTATTTAAAAAATAACTACCCCGCGGATCGTGAAGGAATTGAGTGGCTGCGGCAGAATGTCCGGGGGTGTCCCGTGGTTTTGGAAGCTGCGGGCGGAGAGTACACGGATTTCGCCCGCGTTTCCACCTTTACCGGCTTGCCCACTGTGCTGGGATGGGCCGGTCATGAATTGCAATGGCGGGGCAATTATGATGAACCGGGCCGGAGGATACCGGATATAGATGCCCTTTACGGCGGGAATGATATTGAAAAGGCCCGGACATTGATAGATAAATATAATATTCAATATGTATTTGTGGGCACGCTGGAGAGGAATAAGTATCCCGGGCCGGGATTGAATAAATTCGCGGCCTTTATGGAAAAGGCCTATGAAAATGCCGGAGGAGTAACCATTTATAAAAGGTGGTAATGAAATTCCGGTTTATGTAGGGGCCCCGTGCCCTGGTTAAAAAAGCGGTAATGAAATTCTGGTTTATGTAGGGGCAAGGCATGCCTTGCCCAAGGCATAATTGAAAACACCAACAGGAGGAAGCTGTGAATTGTCCTAAATGCGGGGCTGAGAATCCCAGCCAGAACCGTTTCTGCGATACCTGTGGAAACAAGCTGATTAAAAAAGAAAAAAAGACGGAAAACCAACCGAAAGTTTCTTCCCCTACCGCAGCCCACCCGGCCTCGCCAGTTGCCGAGAAGGTTCGGGTTGGCTCTCCGGGGCTAAAGTGGCTTACGGGCGAGCAACTGGTCTGGCTGGTTATCCTGGCAGTGGCGGCCTTTCTGCGGTTTTACGCCCTGGGCGAAAAACCGCTGCATCATGATGAAAGCCTGCACGCCTTTTATTCCTGGGAGCTTTTTAAAGGCATGGGTTATGCTTATAACCCCATGATGCACGGGCCTTTGCTTTTCCACTTCAATGCCCTGGCATATTTCCTTTTCGGAGCCTCGGATTATACCTGCCGCATCGTACCCGCGGTTCTGGCCATGTTAACAGTAGTTATGGCCTGGTTTCTCCGCCCCTATTTAGGCCGCGTGGGCGCGATTTTTACCGGCATCATGATTACCATTTCGCCCTCATTTACTTATTTCGGCCGTTTTATCCGCAATGACATTCATATTGCGGCCTTTACCATGGTTATGGTCTACGCCCTGTTTCGCTATATTGATACGCGGCGCCCGAATTATTTATACCTGGGCGCAGCCGCGCTGAGCATGTCTTTTTGCACCAAGGAAGTAACCTATATTACCGGCGCTATTTTTGTATCCTTTCTTTTCTTTCGCTGGTTATGGGAATATACCAGCGGACCGGCCGGGGAGCATCAATTGATAATGGCCCTGCGGAACGTCTGGGAGAAGAAGATTCCGCCGGGCAGGGAAGAGAGCCCCTGGCGCCGGAGCCTGGGGCAGGTGCTGGATTTCATGTTTCGTCCTCTGGGAGTCGCGACCCTGGTTTTCTTCGGCATTATCATGATTTTATATACCACGGTTTTTACCAATCCGCAGGGGTTTCTGCACGCTTTTACCAAGTCCATCTCCTACTGGCTGGGCCAGCACGAGGTGCAGCGGGGAAGCCAGCCGGTATATTTCTATGCCGGTCTGATTCCCTTGTATGAAACCCTGGCGCTTATCGGCACCCTGGCCGCCTTGGTTTATTACAGCTTTATCAAGTCCCAGACCAACCGCGTCTGGCGTCTGCTGGCCTACCTGGTCCTGGGCGCGGCCTGGTGGCTCTTTGCCGCCCATGGAAACGAGACCTTTGGCCTGATTTTTTCTCTCCTGTTAATCTCGCTGGGAACCGGCTTGCTGGCCTATTTTTCCTTTGAGGAAAAAAATAATTTTGTAACCTTTCTGATCGTATGGACCCTGGCTTCTTTTTCGGATTACTCTTTTGCCGGGGAACGCATGCCCTGGCTGATTCTGCATCCCCTGCTGCCCATGATACTCCTGACCGGAACCTGGCTGGGCGAGTTCTGGGAACGTTTCCGCCCGCGGCGCGTCTGGCTGCTAACCGGGTTCGTGCTCCTGGGAGCTATGATGCTGCATAATACCTCCTTGCTGAATTTTTACGAAGCGGGCGCCAATCCCAGAGAACTGCTGGTCTATGTGCAGTCCTCCACCGATGTTCCCCAGGTGGTGCGCCAGATCACCAATATGTCCAAGCGTTTGACCGGCGGACTGGACATGAAAATCACTTGTGAGGATTACTGCTCCTGGCCCTTTGCCTGGTACTTGCGGGACTTTAAGCATGTCGGATATCCCAAGTATACTGCCACCCAGTCCGAAGGCTCGATAGAAAAAAATCCGCTTATCATTTCCGGAGTAGAAGCAGCCGCGCCCGGACATGATGACCGGGTAGCCGAACTGCTGGCCGAGGACTACACGGCCCAGCGCTATAAGCTCCGGGTCTGGTGGAGTCCGGACAGTAATGTTTTTTTAAATGACACTTGGGCCGGGAAATGTAAAAAGGCCTGGAAATTATTCATGTACCGCGAACCCTGGAACGGTCTGGGGTCGTACGATATGATTGTTTACATCCGCAAGGATTTGGAGCATTTATACTGGGGCCATGCGGAATAAAATAGTCTAAGGAGGACGCATTATGCGCAAGCAGGAAAAAGTAGCGGCCCTGGTTTTAGGCGCGAGCGTTTTGGTTTTGATAATCGCGATTGCCATAGGGCTCAGGGGGAATAAAGAGAGCGGCCGCGAGGACATAAATGTTTTGCAAAAAGCCGGCGAGAAGGGCCGGGGACCCGGGCAGTTGGTGGATCCCCGGGGAGTGGTAGTTGATGCCCGGGGCTTTGTATATGTAGTGGATGCCGGCAACCACCGGATTCAAAAATTCACTGCGGACGGTAAATTCATGGCCAAATGGGGCAAGGAGGGCGCGGGAGAGGGAGAATTTAAAACTCCGGGAGGAATTGATATTGGCCCGGAGGGAAATATATATGTCGCGGATACCTGGAATCACCGCATTCAGAAATTCGATAGCCAGGGACGGTTTCTCAAAACATGGCTCGGCGAGGGAGGCTTCTGGGGTCCCCGGGATGTGGCGGTGGATTCCCAGGGATTGGTGTATGTGACCGATACCGGTAATCGGAGGATTCAAAAATTCACGGCCGAGGGAGAATTCATCGCCGTATGGGGGCAAAAAGGAGCGGGGCCGGAAGATTATGACGAACCGTTTGGAATTAAAGTCGATGATAAGGACATGCTGTATATTTGTGACCGGTTAAACTTCAGAATACAAGTATGCGATACCCAGGGCCGCCTGGTGCGCTCCTGGCCGGTTAAGGGGTGGCAAAAAGAGCAGTTTTACATGGAGCCGTATATTGCCATAGATGACAAGCAGGACCGGGTTTATATAACCGATCCGACCAAACACCGGGTGCATAAATTTACGCGTGAAGGAGAATTTTTGGGATTCATTGAGACTGATCCGGAGAGCGGAGAGCCGTTGGGCACGCCCCTGGGTGTGGGTATAAACCAGGAGACCGGCATGCTCTATGTTACGGATATGTCCGCCAACCGTTTGTATAAATTCAAACCGTAAGAGGAGGATGAAGATGGCCATAAAGAAAAGAACGAAAGCAGCCAAGAAAAAAGCAGCGCCGATCAAAAAAACGGTTTCCGGAAAAAAAGTCAGCCGGCCGATAATGTCCGCCAAGCAGGACGAGAAAACCAAGCCGGAAGAAACGGCGGCCAAGCCAACCAAGGTTTCCAGACCGGCTCCGGCCAAAACCTCCCGGCGCGCTAAAAGCAAACCAAAGCCGCGCGGTTTAATTATTTTCGGCGCAATCGTGGGAGTGGTAATTTTAATCGCAGTCATCGGCCGGCTTCGGCAGGGTCCGCCGGCTAAGCTGATACCGGCCAAGGTACTGGCAGCTTATTCCTTAGAAGAGAGCACAGTTGGTCCCTTGTCCTCTCCCCGGGGAATCGCGGTCAGCCCGGACGGAAGTATTTATATAGCTGACCTGGGAAATCATAGGGTAGTAAAATTAGGTCCGGACGGCCGGGTAATTGACACCTGGGGCCAAAAGGGCAAGGCGGCCGGGGAATTCAATGAGCCTTCGGGAATTAGCGTGGATAATCAGGGCGCGATCTACGTGGCTGATGCCTGGAACGGACGAATTCAGAAGTTCACGGGTCAGGGCGAATACCTCGGCGAAATTTCCGCCAAAGCCGGCAACTTCTATTCTCCGCGGAATGCGGCCGTGGGTGCCAAGGGATTTATTTACGTGGCGGATACCGGGAATTCCTGCATAAAAAAATTCGATGGGGACGCCAACCTGGTCAAACACTGGGGAGAATACGGTCCGGGAAAAGAGCGCTTCCAGGAAACTTTTGGCGTATGCGTGGGTCCCAAGAACCGGATATACGTAGGCGATGCCGGCAACCGCAGAATAAAGATATTCACGGACGACGGAAAATTTATTCAGGAAATCCGCGTCAAGGGCTGGCAGAGCGGAGTCAGCTGGCCCATGCTGGCCGTGGATTCCGCGGGCCGGGTTTACGCCGCGGATGCACAGAATAATATGGTATGGATTTACGACTCGGAAGGCAAGTATTTGGGAAGCTGGGGAAACCAGCCGGGCAAGGAAATCTTCGCCTCACCCCTGAGCATCACCATTGACAGCCAGGATGCTGTGTATGTTTCCAATATGACCAGGGGAGAGATTGTAAAAATTGCTCCCTATAGAGAAAAATAAAGTATACCCGGTAACCGATTACAGAGGTAGCGTAGAGGCTGTCCAGGGAAGGAAAACCTATACCATTTTTTTCCAAAAAATAATCGGATATTATAACAGAAATACGTTTCCAAATTTAAAGGAGCAAGTGGATATATCATTATGAAGGAAATACATACAATTCCACAAAAAACCAGCCTGATTCGCGAGCGACTTCAGAAACTACTTTATCTTCCCATTACCTATTTGTATGCCGGTGGAGGTATCGCGCTGGTAGTCGGCCAGGGAGTCATCCTCTTCCAGCATAAACTAGGGTCAGGTATCGTGCTCACCGGCGTGGGTTTACTCCTATTGCTCGCCGGCCGCGCGGGGAATAAAATATGGGAGGACGTTTTCGCGGCTAGCCGGCCGGTGTTTCTGATACTGGCTAAGAAACTTGAGCAATTTGCCAACCGGTCGTCCAGACACCGGCAGGCCGAAGCGGATAGCATGAAACCTTTATTGGAAGAGGAGCGCGACACCGTGCCATCCGGACAGGATGGCGGGAGGGAAACACCGGCAGCTGAACCGTGTCTATCCGGTGAGGCGAAAAACCAAGTGTCCCTACGATCCAACCTGGAGACCCCGGTAATCCTCACGGTGCCTCGCAGGATATTGATTATTATTGGCAGCATATTGGTACTAGCTAGCCAACCGCTGCTGGCGAATGAGAATTTTATTCTGGCTATTGCCTTGTTGGGCCCCGGGCTTTTTTTTCTGGTGGCCAGCCTGATCTCTGATGAATATCGTCTAAACTTTGGAAAATTGTCGGATCTGCTGAAAGTGAGCGGAATCGGTCTCTTAGGCAGCGGCTTAATCCTGGCCGGCCATATTTACATATGGAAATATATGGAAATGAATATGGCCAAGGAAGGGGCAGGCCTTATCTTGAACGCTATCGGCATCCTGCTGATCTACAGGTTGCTGCCGCGTGTGATTCCTGATACCAAAAGTTTAGATGTCCCGCCCTTAGACCAGGTTACCGGAGAGGCGAAGGGCCGGCTGGCAGTCCTGACAAAAGTTGGATTAGTGTTATTAAGCTTAGGCTTGTTTTTTGCAGCCAGGATGGTTATTGGTCTAAACATCAAGGTCTGCCTGAGTTTGGCTGCCATCACGGCTCTGGGTTTTTCCTTCCCCTGGAGCAGGTTAAGGTACGAGTCGGCTAAGCCGCCGGAGATACTCCTGGTCTACGGCGTGAGACTGCTTCGCTTAGCGGCTTTGGGCGTGGCCCTGTATCTGGGTTACCAGGGGCAGCTTCTGATTTCACACTCGCAACTTTATCCCGGACTGTATCGTTTTGCCCTAGCTGTGCTCGCCGTACTGATTGCTTTGCGGGAGCCAGACTCGCGTTTAGCAAGGGATCCTCTGCAGGAGCAACCCCTGAAATGGTATTGGGAAGCCTTGGGGATCATGCTCCTGCTGGGTCTCGGTTTTTGGCTGCGCTTTTATAAATTGGATATCATGCCTTACGGTATAGAATGCGATGAAGCGGGGGCCGCGTATGAGGCGTTGGATGTGTTGGAAGGCAAGTTCAATTCTTTCATCGTCCACCCCTGCGGCCGCCAGATTTTTATGTTGTGGCCCAAGGTGGTCTCCTTTGCTTTGTTTGGCACCTACAACCTTGGTGTGCGGTTTGCCGCGGTCGTATGGGGTACGCTCGGCATTCTGCTGATGCATTTGATGGGACGTCAATTTTTTGGTCCGCGGATTGGCTTGGCCATGGCAGCGCTTTTCGCCGTATCCCGGTGGCATATCCATTTCTCCCGTTTTGGATGGGCCAACACGCTTATGCTTGTTTTGCTTATGATCGGTTTTTACTTTCTTGTCAAGGGCTTATCCTCAAACCGGAAAGCTAATTTTCTCTTGGCCGGAATAGCGCTTTCGCTTAGTATACAGACGGAAACAGCGGCACGTATGGTACCCATAATGTGCTTTATCCTGCTGGTTTATTTCTTTTTTACGTATCCCCAATTTTTAAAACGCTATTGGAAGCAAATAATAACACTTATGCTGGGTGTCTGGCTGGCGGGAGCGGGAACCTATCTTTTTTGGCTCCAAAAGCCGCACTTGCTAACGCAACGGGTGTATGAGGTTTCTATTTTTTCAGAAGATCCAAACGCGCCGCGCAATAACGTATTGCAGGGATTTATTGAAAGCACCAAACATACTCTGACGCAACTGAATTGGCATGGCGACTACCGCACGCGCCACAACGGAGGTCTTTCCGGAGAACCGGTAGTGGATTTTTGGACGGCGATACTTTTTGTTTTGGGGATGGGTTTTTCCATCTATTATTGGAAAAGATTGAGGTATTTTCTGCCATTGCTTTGGTTTTTTAGTTTTATGGCGGCCTCCATTTTTGCTTTGGAGGCACCTCAATCGCACCGGGCTTTTGGGGTGCTTCCCGCTGTTATCATTTTTATTGGAGCTTTTCTCGATCGGAGCCGCCGTCTGCTCAGGGAGACTTTAGGCCGGCCGGGTATTATCATCGGAACCCTGATTTTTCTGGTATTTCTGGTTTTTATTGGCAAGATTAATTACCAGAAATACTTCAATGCGGTTCCGGGTTTTGACACCAATTGTACGGCTGCCGCTAAAAACATGGGCAAACCGGAATGGAAAGATGCCTTACATGTGGTTATGTCGGCTAGATTGTGGATGGGCCATCCGCCCTTCAAGTTGTACGCCCGGGGAGTGGAAAGTTATTTCTTCTACCGGTCTTCTGAGATAGCGCCGATTCGGCGGGAGAAGCAACAAGATGTGTTGTATACCTTCATTTTGGAATATCCACCGCTGCTGCCGGTGGTGCAATGGTTCTATCCCCAGGGCGTTTTAGGCGAGGAGACTCACCCGAAATATGGTCTGCAATTTAAGTCCTGGGGCGTAAAGCAGGAGGACATTCTACGGACGCGGGGACTAAAGGCTTCCTATTGGGACAACTCCTCATGGGCCGGCTCGCCCGCGCTGACCCGTAAGGACGCCAACCTGGAATTTAATTTCACCCCTGAAACATGGCCGGTGGCGGGTTTGGGATCAGTGGCTTGGGAAGGCACGATTTTTATTCCCCATGAGGGGGAATATATTCTGTACGCTTATGCCACGGACTACATCGATGTGCGCGTTGGTTTGAAGATCCGGCTGCAAGCTGGAAACAAGCGGGAAATCAGGCAGCGGGTATGGTTGGCCGGCGGCTTGCATACATTGCGGGCGAAGGCTAAATATCTACAGCCGCAGAACCGTGTGTTGTTCGCCTGGAGTTGCGACCAGGAGGGACCATGTTACCTTTATGGGGATCCGCATCAAAAAAGCTTCATCAAGCAAGCTGTTCCCCCCACGCATTTTTTCACTTATCCCGAGCCCATCGGTCTTTTAGAAACGCTTTATGGCAATGAAAATTGGGAAGGGAAACCCCTCCGGCAAACCGTGGAACCGGTGCCGTTTTTTTATTGGCACGGGACGCCTCACGGCTTTACCCCGCCGTTCTCTGCCGATTGGCGGGGACAGATAAAAATTAACCGGCCGGGAGACTATAAATTCGAGATTCAACACGCCGGATTCATGGAGTTGGAAATTGCCGGGAAGACAGTATTTCACTCCGGCCAACCACCGGATGGCCGGAAAAAGAAAACACCCCTGCGCAACCCTGTCTACCTTGAAAAAGGAGAGTATCCTATTTTCATGCGGTGGTCGGCGCACAATGGGTGGGTCATGAAGCTGTGGTGGATACCGCCGGGAGGCGAGCGGGAACTTGTGCCCGCCTGGATACTCTCCCCGGCGGCAGAATGACACCCCCCTCGCAAAAGGTCAAAACCGGCCTTGTCCGGGCCTCCAGCCTGTTATTTCTGATGATGATGGGGGCAAATGCTTGTAACTACGCGTTCCACGCCTTAGCCAGCCGAAAACTGGGGCCTTCGGAATACGGCGTTCTGGTCAGCATGCTGGCTTTACTGACGCTGGTGGCGGTGACGAGCCAAACTATTCAGACAGTCGTAGCTAAAGGGACGGCAATCGAGGAAGTGGGAAAACGATATGACCGCATCGCTGCGCTGACTATCAGGGTAATGCGGCGCATACTTATGCTGGGAGCGGCTTGCCTGCTCGGCCTGAGC
Source organism: uncultured bacterium (assembly GCA_965371665.1). Lineage (GTDB taxonomy): Bacteria > Oederibacteriota > JAAXVQ01 > JAAXVQ01 > JAUVAV01 > JAUVAV01. The sequence goes on along the minus strand of CBDUZI010000008.1, from coordinate 32,287 downwards.
GTGGCAAGCGGACCGCTGGCGAAATTTTTTCAGCTCTCCTCCCCTTGGCCGATTATCGCAGTAGGTGTTACGACCATGGTAATGCTGATGCTTCCCGTGATGAGAGGACTACTGCAAGGCTTGCAGCGTTTCAATGCCTTGGGCGTGAATTTTCTGGTAGACGGATTTATTCGTATAGGCGCAGGAGTGGTTATCTTCTGGCTCGGTTACCACGCGGCCGGCGGCGTGCTAGCCAGCGCGATTGGCGGCGCCTTGGCCGCGGTCTTGGCCCTTTGGGGTATGCCGGAGCTGCGGCGCGCCGTGCGGAATAAAGTACCGGCCATAGACCTTTCCGGGCTAAAACTATACTCCTTATCCGTGCTAGTGGGAGTCGGATCTTTTTTGGTGATTTCCACCTTAGACGTGATTTTAGTCAAGCATTGGTTTGCCCCTGAAGCTGCGGGTTATTACGCGGCCGGGTCTATAGTAGGCAAAGCTTTTCTTTTTCTGCCGTTCGCCATCGCCAATGTTCTGTTTCCTAAAGTGAGCGCACAACATGCCGCGGGGGAGAACACCCTGAAGCTTTTAATAAAAAGTCTCTTGCTGACAGCCGGGATATTGGGAGGCGGCGTTCTCCTGGCTTATTTATTGGCGCCGCTCATCATCCTGACACTTTTCGGACGGGAATTTTTATTGCCGGAAACGCTTTGGTTAGTACGCTGGTTCGGACTAGCCGTCACGCCCCTGGCCTTGACCTTTATTCTGCTCCAATATAACCTGGCATTGAATAACAAGCGTTTCCTTGCCTGGTTGTTGGGGGATGTACTACTTATGTGCATGGGACTCATGGCGTTTCATTCACGGCTGGAGACCGTGCTTCTGGTGGTAGGCATAAACCACGTTGTGGTATTTATCGGAGGGCTCTTGTTTTTGCCCCGGAAGATGTGATTATTTATGCAATGTGCTGAAAGGGAATTCGTAGACCTGTTGATTGCTACGCACGTCGCGGAAGCCTATGGCCCCCAGCATGTTTTAAAAGAGTACCTGCATAAGCAGGGGTGGCATTTTGGCTATGCGGCTTGCCCTTTTGATTACTCAAAAATCCCGAAGGCGGAAGTGGCCGTTTATCAGGGAGGAGAGTTAAGACGGCATGAGAGCGGGCATCGGAATAATACCCGGGGAATCGTCAGCTGGATTCGGGATGCCTGGTTTGTGTGGATATGTGGACGGAGGCTTTTAAGCAAAAAATCAGCGTTTATTGGGATCAACAATTTAAATGCCGCGGTCGGCATATTGCTGAGATGGCTGGGCCGGGGAAATTATGTGGTGTATTATGTGATCGATTATACCCCGCAACGGTTTCCCTCAAGACTGTTAAATTGGCTGTATCAGCGGGTGGCCCGTTTTGCGGCGCGGCACGCAGATGTGATATGGAACATTTCTGAACGCATACGCCAAGTTCATCTCAGCTGGGGGACAGAGCCCGCGAAGAACATACTTGTGCCCATTGGCATCCATGCCGCAGAAATTCAAATTGCGCCGTTGGCGGAGATAGCTCCCCAACAACTGGTGATCGTCAGCGCGCTCTTTGAAAATAAAGGTGTGCAATTATGCCTGGAGGCTTTACCATATTTGCCGGAGGTGCGTTTGACAGTTATTGGGACAGGGCCCTATGGAGAAGCGCTCCGGCAAAGGGCGCAGGCGCTGGGAGTCGCGGAACGCGTGGAATTTTTGGGTATGGTGGACCGGCGAACTTTATTTACGCGTTTATCTCGCAGCCGAGTAGCCTTGGCGCCCTATCAAACGGATCCGGCGAATTATTCCTATTATGCGGATTCAGCTAAGCCCAAAGAATATCTGGCTTGCGGGATCCCCGTGGTTATCACCCGCGTGCCGTGGATCGCCAAAGAGATTGAGGAACGTCCCATGGGGTTGGCCATCGACTATGATGCCCGGCAGTTGGCGGATGCGGCGCAAAAGTTGATGACGGACAATAGGTTTTGGGAAAAATGCCGCGAAGAAGCGCTTAAATTCAGCCAGGATACAGATTGGGTGAAGATTTTTCAACACACCCTTTCTGCACGCCTGCAAGGTTGGCCGGAGAAATAGGGATATGCGCGATAATGAAAAATTAAGGCAAATTATGCAGCAAGTCAATATTCGTCCGAGCGAACGCGTATATCTTCGGCGGCTTTTGCGGCCGGTACAACAATACTTTTTACCCGGCAGCCGGGTGCTGGATGCGGGGTGCGGAGAGGGTCAACCGGCAACTGTGCTGGCCGCCTTGGGTTGCCGCGTGACGGGTGTGGATATTCAGCCGCATCAAGCGTCTTGGCATAAATTCCAATCGGCGGGTGTCACATTTCAAGAAGCTTCGGCTGAGGAATTGCCTTTTAAGAATGGCAGTTTTGATGCCGTTTGGGTTAAAGACGTGTTCCATCATATGGAGCATCCGGAGCGTGGAATGTCGGAATTACAACGGGTTACGAAACCGGGGGGCGCGATCGTGGTGGTTGAGGCTAACCGGTATAATCCCATATTTTACGTACATTTGACACTTTTAGGGCGGCATGAGCATTTTAGCCGCCGTGTTTATAAGCGCTTTTTGCAAGCCGCTGATCCTGATTATCAATTGCAGCTCGCCGAAAGCCGCTGTTTGCCCTGGGATGCGCAATGGCTGTTAGATATGCTGGAAGGGTTTGAAGACATAATGGAAAAATCAAAATTGTTTGATTTTTGGCTGACTTATCAAATCGGAGTAGTCAGGGGAAAAGGAGTATAAGGACGATGGAAGGAAGCCGAGGCCGGAGGCCGAAGGTTTCAGTAATTATGCCGGTATATAATGCGGAGCATTTTTTACCTGAGGCCATAGAGAGCATTTTAAAGCAAACGTTTACGGCCTGGGAATTCATTATAGTGGATGACGGCAGTACGGATGACGGCTGGAAAATTATCCAAGAGTATGCCCGTGCCGAGCCCCGGATTGTGGCTTTACGCAATGAGCCAAATTTGAGAATCAGCCGCACCTTAAACCGCGGCCTCCAGGCCGCGCGTGGGCAGTATATCGCCCGCATGGATGCGGATGATGTTTCCGCGCTCGATCGATTGGAAAAACAAGCGGCCTATATGGATCAGCACCCCGAGGTAGGGGTCTGCGGCGGGAAGATGCAGATGATCAATGCCGCCGGAGCGGTCATCGGTCAACGGCCATACTATTTAACCGACCCGGAAATCCGGCGCCGTATTTTTCGACACAGTCCCTTTGCGCATCCCACTATTATTATGCGCCGGGCGGTGCTGGAAAAATGCGGCTATTATGATCCCGCCTCTGATTATGCCGAAGATTATGAGCTGTATTTTCGCATGGGACGGATAGCCGCCTTTGGGAATCTTCCGGACGTAACCCTGCGGTACCGGGTTTTACCCCGGTCTACCACCAGTTCGGTTACTAAAAAAATGGAATTGAAAACCCTGGTAGCCAGAAAAAAGGCGGTTAAAGAATATGGCTACCGCATGACGCAGGGGGCCCGAATTTACTGGCTGCTGCAATATATATCAGTTTATATAATGCCATATTCCATTAAAATATGGCTTTTTAACCAGCTTGCCGGCCGGCGAAAGTAAAGCGATATGAGTAGTTTTTAAGATAAAGGAGCCGCTTCATCAGCAAAAACTAGGAGGAAAGGATTATGAAGAAAAAAATAAAGAAAAATACTTCTGCATCGTCTAAAGCTCGCGCTAAAAATAAAACCACCACTGCAGGTTCCGCGCCTAAACATCAAACTGATGCCAAGGTGAAAAAACCGAAGGCCGGCATACCGTTGGCACAATTACAACCTTCGGCAGGCATAACCGGCGAAGTTGCGAAGTCTTCAACTCCGGCGCTCGCTGCCGGCGAGGCGGTCAAGAAAAAGGCATGGTGGCCCAAAGCTATTATTGCGGCAATCATTGTTTTAGTTAGCGTCGAATTTTTTGTGCTTGTCAAAGAGAAGATAAATAGACAGGCCGAATTGCGAATCATTCGAATCCTGGGGACGCGCGGCTCTCCGCCGGATGTGACAGGGAAATTTTGGGCTCCCGGCAGAATCAGAGTTGACGAGAAGTATAAACGGGTTTGTATTATTGATCCCAGCTTTTTTAAAATTATTTTCTGGGATATCCGCAGCGATAAACATATCATAGATATGGACAAAGAGGGCAGGCATCAAATAGATCCCCAAGGCCAGCCCCGGAAAAAAGGTTTTGTGCCCGGGGATGGAGGATTTGACGGCAAGGGAAATCTGTATGTTGTGGATTTTGAGAAACCAGAAGTGTATGTTTTTTCGCCGGATTACCAGCTAAAAGCCGCTTGGGCAACAGTAAATGCCAAAAACATCGCGGTAACCAGCGAAGGACAATTCTATTTGAGTGATTTAAACACCAAGGAGCTAGTTCATTATAATTCTGAAGGAGAAGAAATAAACCGTTTTGGAAGAGACCTACTTAGAAATCCAAGGTTTATGACTACCGACGAAAAAGGGCGGCTCTATGTGGTTGATTGTGGCTTAAAAAAAGTCCTGATCTTTTCTTCCCAAGGGAAACTGCTTGGCAGATTTGCCCCCCGGTTTCAGCCTTTTAGGAATCCGGATATAGCAGTAGTTAACGATAAAATCTATGTTTGTGAACCTGAAAATCGGCGCATATTTGTCTTTGCTGCTATGGGAAAAAAAATAGTTAAGGACCTCACTGCTTATTGGCCGGCAGTTATTGATGTAGATGCTAATGGGTTTCTATATATTGCCGGCAGCGGCGGGATTGACAAAGGACGCATTATAAAATCCGGCAAATGAAATACCAACCTTGTTGAGAGGGGGTGAAAACGTGCGTAAAAAACCGGTGCTGGCGATAGTCGTGCCATGTTTTAATGAAAGAGAGGTGCTGCTGGATACAGCTCAGCGATTATTTGCTGTGTTAAATCGCTTGAAAAAACAAGACAAGGTTTATGCCGGAAGTTTTATTCTCTTCATAGATGACGGCAGCGACGATAATACCTGGCATCTGATCCAAAAGATACAGCAACAATATAAGCATGTATTGGGGATCAAGCTGTCCGGAAATTTTGGCCATCAAAATGCACTCCTGGCGGGTTTAATGAAAGTGAGAAATATATCAGACTGCGCGATTTCCATTGATGGCGATTTGCAACAGGATGAAAGAGCTATTCCGGAATTCTTGTCAAAGTACCAGGAAGGATGCGATATCGTATACGGTGTTCGGAAAAGCCGCAAATCAGATTCTGTATTCAAACGCTTTACCGCAGAGTTTTTCTATAACATAATGCACATTATGGGAGTGCGTATGATAAAGAACCATGCTGATTATCGACTGGTAACCAGTAAAGTATTAGCGGCTTTAGCGGAGCATAAAGAATGCACGTTGTTTTTACGCGGGATATTTCCCTTGCTGGGATTTAAATCGACCATAGTATACCATGAAGTGAAACCCAGATATGCCGGGTATTCAAAATATTCTACACGAAAGATGATCTCTTTTGCTTTAAAAGGAATTGTTTCATTTAGTTTTAGTCCCATACGTTATGTAAGTCTGGCCGGCTTATTTATTTTAATCACGAGTATGGCGGGATTTGCTTATCTTTTGATGGAATATTTTGCCGGGGATTTCGCGGGCGGATTGGGGACAGTGTTATTACTGGTTTATTTTTTAAGTGGAATTCAGCTGATAAGCTTGGGAGTGATTGGAGAATATATTGGAAAAATATATACCGAAGTTAAGCAAAAGCCGAAATATATTATTGAAGAGGAAATATAGGCTTAATAAATAAAAGACGGCACTAAATTGTTTGGAGAAAATATGTATCAAATATTTAAATGGTTATATCATCTGACAAGCCAATCGGGGTTGGATTTAATCCAGGCAAGTCGGTTTTTTAGGGGCATATTAATCTATATTTTTAATGCTATTCGCTTTTTATTAAAACATATATCCCGGCCGCAAAAATTCCAGCTAGGCAAACCGTTTCCTTGTTTGGGCGATCGTTTTGATAAAAGCGGAACAACCAAAGGACATTATTTTCATCAAGATCTTTGGGCAGCTCAAAAAATATTTGTCAATAAACCTGAAAAACATGTTGATGTCGGTTCGCGGATTGACGGTTTTGTGGCGCAGGTAGCGGCCTTTCGGGAAATTGAAGTATTTGACATTCGGCCCACAGAGCAGGTAATAAAAAACATGATTTTTCATAAAAAGGATATTACGGAGGGTGATTTAAATAAAACAAATTATTGTGATTCCATATCCTGTTTAAGCGTGCTGGAACATTTGGGGCTGGGAAGATATGGCGACAAACTTGATTGCGATGGTTATCTTAAAGGGTGGGAAAATATATATAAATTATTAAAACCCGGGGGGAAGTTTTATTTTTCCGTTCCCATAGGAAAGCCCCGGATAGAATTTGATGCTCATCGTGTGTTTTCAATTAAATATTTATTTGAACTATTTGAGGCAAAATATAAATTAGATTCTTTGGCTTATGTTAATGATCAAGGAAATCTGATAGTTTCTGAGAACTGGAATGAAGCAGATAAAAAAAATAATTTCTCGTGCTATTTTGGATGCGGCTTGTTCGAATTAACCAGGCAAGGATAAACAATGTTTTTAAACTGGAAAGATATAATGCATTTAGTGCCGTGAGAACTGGTGAAAGCTAAAAGGTGAAAATAGCTTGTTTTTGTTGATGAAAATGTGCTAATGTTCTGGGCAAACTTCGGTTTAGGACTGTTTTTGCTAACAGAAGTAAGTACTTTTTTCCAGTTAGACACCCCGCAGCTTGTTGCAGGGAGAATTTATTTGCGAATAAGCACCAATAATGATGGAGGCAATAGCATATGTATCTGGTTAAAAAATATCTGGATAAAACCGGTTGGCTCATTTGCATAGGTTTGGCAGCCGGGTTCTTTTTACTGGGACAATGGTATATTTTAAGGGAAAATGCATTAATTCTCGGGATTTATAGCACGTTTACCGCTTTGATTGTGTCTTATTTCCTTAAAGGACGCCCCCAAAGGACAGTCCCAATATTTAAAGCTCTGGTTATGGCGGCCGCTTTAATAACATATAATTGGGTACTTAATTGGACATCTGCTAATTGGTGTATGAGCCAGGTTTATATTAAATATCTTCCGGTTTTAGCCGGGACGATACTGGTCTTTGCCGTTCATTCCCCGCTAATTGCAAATAGTCAGGAACGTCTGCCTGATGAGATTTCTTCCAGGCAACGCTTGCTTGGAATAGGTCTTTGGATGCTGGTGGTTTTGACTATAATGATTCTAGTTATAATTCTGGCCAAGAAATATTTAGCCCCCTATGATTTTAGCAATGTGATTAATTTTTTCTTCGTGCTGCGCAACCATGGAATACTGGGCGATATACCCTCGGTGGTATTTAAAACCTGGGGAAGATTATGGCTGCCAGGTTTATACCTCCTAGCGTTGCTGGTTTCCTACCGGACAATACTATATAAGCAAGACCGGCTGGGTGTTTGGAAAAGTCTGTTAATTATTTATGTTTTGGGTAATATAGGCGGGCTCACAATCGTATACCTTTCTTCGCATGGTTTACCGAGTTTATCACTGCAGGTCAAATCAGTATATTATCATTTTTACACGGTGGCCAAAGAATACGCAACCTTCAAAGAAGTCTGGCAGATGTTGGAGACTTTTGCCACGCAGGAAATATACCGCTATTACTCTTTTCCCATGAGCCATCCGCCGCTTAATATCATATGGAATTGGATCTTAATCCAGATAACGGGAGACAGCCGTATTTTAATAGCCCTAATTTTAGGGGCGGCCGCGTGGACCACTATAGTACCGATGTTCCTGATAGGAAGAGAATTATATAATCGTGAATTTGGTTATTATATGGCAGGTTTGTATGCTGTTTTGCCAAACACTTTAATTATAAATCATATAGCCTTGGATGGTTTGATAACCTGCTTTTTTGCCTGGGCGATTGCCTTGGTGGCAATCGGTTCGCGTAAAGAGGGGCATGGATTTATGTTCCTGGGGGGATTGGCGGCGGCCGGATTTGCTTTAACTCATTATAGTATGCCCATCATTCTGCCGGTTTTATTCGTAGTGGCGGTAATGGGACTGCGAAGGATGGGAAAACCGGAACAAGGATCCCTGGCTTGGGGAAAAGCGGCGATTTTCAAAACCTTCTTTTTTCTGTCAGGAATTGCGCTGCCTTTCCTTATAATCGAGATGACGACTCACTGGAATTTTGATTATTTAGCCATGCAGAGTTATGTCGTGAATGCGGCCTATAAGGGTAGTATTCCACTGCATCCGTGGTTCGTGGGTTCTTGGCTGGCTTGGGTAAATTATTTTATCTTTGTGGGGGTGGGAGTTACGGCGTTTTTTATTGTCCGTTGGCTGGAGATTTTAAAAGGCGACTGGAAGAACGATGCCCTTCCCTGGGCAGGAATTATTACCATGCTCGTGCCTTTTGTATTGGCAGTTGCGCGGCAGGAAACAGAAAGAGCATATATGATATTTAATATTCTGGTTGTTGCCACGGCCGCTTTGGCATTATGGAAAGATAAGAAACCTCTGCGTTACATGCTAAATCCAACCAAGCCAAAGTTGGTGCCAGAAATGGGGGGCGGATGGCGGCCGGTATTTCTCTGGATATTAGCCCTGTCCTATATTAATTCCGTAATTATTGAAATGCTCACAGTAGATCATTTTTAAATAACAAAACATCTCGCGGGGAGGAAAAAATATGGAAAAAAGCAGAAAAACAACTACGGCCGCAGGGACTTCGACCAGCCCGACGACAGGGAAGAAAAGAAAATCTGTTGCTGATAAAGCTGTGAACGAAAAAACAGTAAAAAAGCCGATTGCAATGTCAATCGAGGAATCTGTCCAGTCACAACCTGGCCCGGAAATAACCCCTTCGGTTTCCAAGCCGGTTATATTTAAGCAAAAAAGATTTTGGGTACAAGTTATTATTGCCGGGATTATTATTCTGGTGGGGGCTGAAATATTTTTAATTACGAAGAAAAAAGTAGCGGTTCAGGCTGAAACTATAATGCTTCAGGCTTTTAGTGAGCAAGGAGCGCCCCCGGATAAAATAGGGAAGTTCTGGGGAGCTGGCAGGATTCTGATAGACAATGAGCGAAAACGTTTATGCCTGGTGGAAAGCATGTTTGGAAAACTCAGTTATTGGGATATCCAAAATTATACTCATTTGAGGGATGTGGATAAGCACGGACCATACCAAGTGTCTCCAGGAGGCAACCCGGTAGATAAACAATTTTTACCGATTGACGCCGGTATGGATGGAGAAGGGAATATTTATGTTATAGACAAAAAACACGCGGAGGTAACAATGTTTTCGCCGGATGGCAAAGTCAAAAACTCATGGAAAACTATTTCCTCAGATAGAATCACGGTAGATCAAGCGGGAACAGTATATATTACGGATCATAAAACTTCTGAAATAGTCCAGTTCAGTCCAGAGGGAAAAGAAGTAAAGCGTTTTGGCAAGAATGTGTTAGGCCAACCTGATAAAATGGCAACCGATGAGGCGGGAAATCTTTATGTTGTTGATCGAGGTAATAAGCGGGTTATGGTTTTTTCTTCGAAAGGCAGAGTTATTAATAAAATCACGCCTAAATTCAGTCCTTTCGGTTTATTGGATATTGATGTGAAAAACGATAAAATCTATTTATTCTCATTTGCCAATAAACAATTGTATATTTACTCCACCAATGGCAAATTGATCCTGCAAGCGCCCATTGCCTATGGTGGCATTATAGCGGTTGACTCTGATGGTTTGGTGTTTCTTGCCGGAGCCGGCGCGATCTCTCACTTAAGGATAGATAAACGCTTTAACAAAGAAAAATAAGCTGCCAAGACTATTTGGTGGGGAGATTAACGATTATGCCGGTCGAATTAAAGGGCGAGTACTATGGTTCATATTTACAAGCCATTCAAAGCAAGATGAATAAACGCTGGAATATTCATGGCGCCCACCACAGAAACTTAAACTCCTTTATTCAAAAAGAAGTATTAAAACTACCGCTCCAAGCAAAGGTGTTAGACGGGGGTTGTGGATTGAGTATTTGGCTGACCCCGGAAATAGAGCAGGGGATTAAATATTTCGGGATTGATAATCAAAAAGATTCAGTCGCTTTTTGTCAAAGGAATTTCCCCCATAGAAAATATAATTTGGAGGATCTTTATCAACTTTCTTTGGGTAATGATGGTTTTGACGCCGTGGTCATGCGAGAGGTTATTGAACATGTGAAAATGCCGGAAAAAGCGCTTAGGGAAATATGCCGGGTTTTAAAACCCACCGGGGTTTTAATTTTGACCACACCCAATTATAATAATCCCTTGCTGCATCTGATTGAACATACCTATAACCGGTTTTTTGGCGGTCCCTGCAAACCCTACCTGCCGGATGTTCATCCCAGTAAATTTACCGGCAAAAAGCTCGCGCGCTTATGCGTGGGCAAATTTAATGATGTGCAAATGGGGACTATCGACCTGGGGCTTAATTTAACCGCGGTTTGTACCTCCGTGAAAAAATAAATGTGGGTTGGTGTTGCTTAAATTTACCCAAGACTATAAACAGGTGTGAGTAGCTAGGAGCTTGAGCATTTAGTCTGGTTTTTTATGTTGTCATTCCCGAATGCTTTTATCGGGAATCCAGAGGCTTTGATTTTAAAGGAATTAAAAGTCACTGGATACCCGCTTACTACATGCGGGTATGACAAAATCGACTAAATGCTCAGACTCCTAGGAGGGTTTTCTAAAGTCATTTCCAGTTTGCAACACCATGTATTTTATTAATTAATTCGGGGAATTTATGAAGATTCTAGTAGTCGGGGGCGCCGGGTATCTGGGAGGCGCCATTACGGATTATCTCAGGCAGACCGGGCATGATTTTATGGTCTGTGATATTCTTTTATACGAAGATCAGTACCGAAAAAAAGTGCCTTTTGTTCTGGGCGATATCCGCAACAATGAAAAACTATATATGTGGAGATTAATGCGTAAAGTATATCAGCACTTTCCGCTGGGCTGCCGCGTGTTGGATGTAGGTTGCGGCGAGGGACTACCGGCAGAAATACTGGCACAACGAGGGTGCCAGGTAACGGCAGTTGATATTGAACCTCAGACTAAGGAGTGGGCCAAGCGCGGCAGCTTGGGGATAAAGTTTAAACAAGCCTCAGCGGAAAAACTTCCTTTTGCAAATGGCTGCTTTGATGCGGTTTGAATAAAAGATGCTTTTCATCATATGGAGCATCCCGAAAAAGCCATGGCGGAGTCGCAGAGGGTTACCCGCCCAGAGGGATCGATCGTGGTGGTGGAAGCCAATCGGTATAATCCGGTTTTTTATATACACTTAACGCTTTTAGGGGATCATCAACATTATACCCAAAAGGCTTTGCGCAAATTTTTACAGCAGGCTGATCCGCACTATTCCTATATCCTGGCAGAAAGCCGCTGCTTACCCTGGGAGGCGGCCTGGATTTTGCGACTTTTGGAACTATTTGAAGAAACACTGGAGCGAATTCAAATTTGTAATCCCTGGTAACCTATCAAATCGGGGTTGTAAAGGGTAAAGGGAAGTAAATGGTGCAAACGCCGAAGCGAGAAAAACCAAAAGTATCTGTGGTTTTACCAGTTTATAATGCCGAAGTGTATTTAAAAGATTCGATAACCAGCATATTAAATCAAACATTTCGGGATTTTGAGCTGCTTTTGATCGATGACGCATCCCAAGATGGCAGTTTTCAAATCATGGAATATTTTGCCAAGCAAGATTCACGCATTGTTTTAGTAAAAAATGATACGAATTTAGGATTAACCCAAACCCTCAATAAAGTGATCAAAATGGCCAAAGCAAAATATATCGCTCGAATGGACAATGATGATATCTCCTTGCCGGATAGGCTTGAAAAACAATATGCCTTTATGGAAGATCATCCGGAAGTGGGGGTCTCGGGTGGAACCATGGAAATTATTAATACCCAAGGAAAGGGGCTCGGAAAAAGAGAATATTGGGAATCCGATGGAGATATCCGAAAAAACATTTTCAAGTATAGCCCTTTTTCACATCCTTTAATAATCATGCGCAAAACCGTGTTGCACAAGGCAGGTCTTTATGACAAAGTGTTTTGTCCTTCAGATGACTATGAAATCTATTTTAGAATCGGCATGTACTCCCAATTAAGAAATATACCGGATGTCCTGCTAAAATACAGAATATCCCAAACGTCAATAACCGCTGATAGGTTTAAGCAAATGTTTGCGCAGACATTAAAGGTTCGAAAAAAATATGCTTGTAATCAATACTATACCATGGGGATTTTTGATAAGTTTTATATGTGGGCTCAGTACCTGGCCTTGAAGGTCTTGCCTTTTCCAAATTTCATGATACGCATCTTTAATTATTTAAGAAATAGTTGATCTAACGAGTGCTTTGAATCCAATTCCACGTTTTGCGTAATCCCTGCGCTAGACTTACACCAGGTTTCCAATCAAGCTCATGTGTAACTCTGGAAATATCCAAGAAAATTTTTGGCACATAAACATGGGCTTTTGATTTTATATATTGAGGGGTGATTTTTTTACCAGTAACCGTTAAGATGGTAGCATAAAGCTCATTGAGTGATACCCCTGTGCCTGAGCCAATGTTAAATATTTTATCGCGTGTGTTTTTGAGGCTGAGACGAACAGTAGCTTCAATCGCATCATCAATATAGATATAATCACGAACACTGGTTCCATCTCCCAAAATAACGGGGAGTTGCTGCTGGTATAGTTTTTCTAAAAAAGAGGCAACCACCCCTTGTTCCTTCAAAAGATTTTGACCCTCCCCATAAGGATTTGAATATCTTAAAACTAAATAATCCAAACCATAATCGTGATAAAATAATTTCAAGTAATTTTCGACCGCAAATTTTGTTATGGCATAGGGATTGGGGGGATCTGCAGGAGATTGCTCTGAACTGGGCAAAGCCGGATTTAATCCATAAATCGTTCCCCCAGAAGATGGATAAATGACTTTAATGACCTTTTTTTTGACACACGACTTCAATAATTGAATTGAGCCCATTAAGTTGGTTTCAATGTCATAAATGGGGTTTTTACTAGATGTTTTAGGAGAGGTGGTTGATATATAATGAAATACAGAATCTACCCCTTCGAGATGAGGCTCATAATCAGAGGTATTTAAAAAATCCCCAGGTATGTAATTTATTTTATTGATCAAAGGCATTAAAAATGACGATGGTTTTGAGTCAATATCAAATACCTTGACAGCAACATCCTTGCTGACTAAATTGGCTGCCAAATGCGAACCTAAAAATCCATTCCCGCCAAAAATGATACACGATTTCATAAAATGCTCCTCACGCCAGCGGCCAGCATTTTCGGTAATTGACTGTGATCAACAAAAAAACTTGTTGCGCATGATTGCCAACAGGGTAAAAGTCGTTGCGAGAAGATCCATCAATCATTTCATATCAGCTCCCAGATGATGCTTGCGGGACTTTGCACCCTTTGGCTAATTCTAACATAAGGGTCTAAAATAGTTTAAACAAAAATGTTAGACGTGGCGCTATAGCGGGGAACTTTATTTATACCCTCAAGCTTGCTGAGTCGGCCACCGGCCGGCCGCAACAACGGGAGGTTTGGATTAAGGCGAACATAGGGATCATCAGCGACTGGCCAAGCTCGGAAATATCCGTGAGGGATACTTTACTACCGGGTATTACCCAACGCCATTACCGCAAACTTGACTACAACCATGGAATTAAAAACTTTAGCAATAAGGAAAAACGCAAAGTGGGAGCAGGGGTATCCCAGGATGTTGATAGATCGAATTTACTTGATCATACAATATATATCAGTGTATATTATCCACTATCCTAATAGTACGCCGATTATTATTCCCGCTTTATTCATAATAGCGGTAATGGGACTGCGAAGGATGGGAAAACCGGAACAAGGACCCCTGGCTTGGGGAAAAGCGGCGATTTTCAAAACCTTCTTTTTTTTATCAGGGATTGCTCTGCCTTTCCTTATAATCGAGATGACTACTCACTGGAAATTTGATTATTTAGCTATGCAGAGTTATGTCGTGAATGCGGCCTATAAGGGCAGTATTCCACTGCATCCGTGGTTCGTGGGTTCTTGGCTGGCTTGGGTAAATTATTTTATCTTTGTGGGGGTGGGAGTTACGGCGTTTTTTATTGTCCGTTGGCTGGAGATTTTAAAAGGCGACTGGAAGAACGATGCCCTTCCCTGGGCAGGAATTATTACCATGCTCGTGCCTTTTGTATTGGCAGTTGCGCGGCAGGAAACAGAAAGAGCATATATGATATTTAATATTCTGGTTGTTGCCACGGCCGCTTTGGCATTATGGAAAGATAAGAAACCTCTGCGTTACATGCTAAATCCAACCAAGCCAAAGTTGGTGCCAGAAATGGGGGGCGGATGGCGGCCGGTATTTCTCTGGATATTAGCCCTGTCCTATATTAATTCCGTAATTATTGAAATGTTCACAGCAGAGCATTTTTAAATAACAAAACATCTCGCGGGGAGGAAAAAACATGAAAAAAAGCAGAAAAAAAGCTACGGCCGCAGAGACTTCGACCAGCCCGACGACAGGGAAGAAAAGAAAATCTGCTGCTGATAAAGATGTGAGCGAAAAAACAGTAAAAAAGCCGATTGCAATGTCAATCGAGGAATCTGTCCAGTCGCAACCTGGTCCGGAAATAACCCCTTCTGTTTCCAAGCCGGTTATATTTAAGCAAAAAAGATTTTGGGTACAAGTTATTATTGCCGGGATTATTATTCTGGTGGGGGCTGAAATATTTTTAATTACGAAGAAAAAAGTAGCGGTTCAGGCTGAAACTATAATGCTTCAGGCTTTTAGTGAGCAAGGAGCGCCCCCGGATAAAATAGGGAAGTTCTGGGGAGCTGGCAGGATTCTGATAGACAATGAGCGAAAACGTTTATGCCTGGTGGAAAGCATGTTTGGAAAACTCAGTTATTGGGATATCCAAAATTATACTCATTTGAGGGATGTGGATAAGCACGGACCATACCAAGTGTCTCCAGGAGGCAACCCGGTAGATAAACAATTTTTACCGATTGACGCCGGTATGGATGGAGAAGGGAATATTTATGTTATAGACAAAAAACACGCGGAGGTAACAATGTTTTCGCCGGATGGCAAAGTCAAAAACTCATGGAAAACTATTTCCTCAGATAGAATCACGGTAGATCAAGCGGGAACAGTATATATTACGGATCATAAAACTTCTGAAATAGTCCAGTTCAGTCCAGAGGGAAAAGAAGTAAAGCGTTTTGGCAAGAATGTGTTAGGCCAACCTGATAAAATGGCAACCGATGAGGCGGGAAATCTTTATGTTGTTGATCGAGGTAATAAGCGGGTTATGGTTTTTTCTTCGAAAGGCAGAGTTATTAATAAAATCACGCCTAAATTCAGTCCTTTCGGTTTATTGGATATTGATGTGAAAAACGATAAAATCTATTTATTCTCATTTGCCAATAAACAATTGTATATTTACTCCACCAATGGCAAATTGATCCTGCAAGCGCCCCTTTCCAATAGTGGCATTATAACGGTTGATTCTGACGGGTTGGTGTTTCTTGCCGGAACCGGCACGATCCGTCACTTAAGGATAGAGAAACGCTTTAATAAAGAAAGTTCGAAGAAGTAAGTATTTATCCTGCAACGCCGAAGGCCCCGGGCATGTTTGGGGATGAAGGTGTCAAAAGGCGTTGCAGGATGTCGCCTGCCAAATTGGCGTACAACGCGAGGTTGTGTAGTAGTGCCCTGGGCTTCGCCCGGGGGGTTCGAAATACGATTATGCAATATAATTTAATGTGATTGTACGGCCACAAAATATATTATTTTTTAGAGGGATTCATGAAAATTTTGGTAGTCGGAGGCGCCGGGTATCTGGGAGGCGCCATTACGGATTATCTCAGGCAGACCGGGCATGATTTTATGGTCTATGATATTCTTTTATACGAAGATCAGTATCGAAAAAAAGTGCCTTTTGTTCTGGGCGATATCCGCGACCATGACAAATTAAAAAAATATCTGGAATGGGCCGACGCCGTGGTCTGGCTGGCCGCCATTGTAGGCGATCCGGCTTGTGCGCTGCGGGAATCGCTCACCTATGAAATAAATCGCGACTCCGTGAAATATCTAAAGGATAATTTTTCCGGACGTAAAATATTTATCTCGACCTGTTCGGTTTATGGAGCCGGAACCGTCGTGCTGGATGAGAACTCCGAAACGCGGCCGGTCTCTTTATACGCGCGCACGAAGCTGGAGGCGGAAAACATTTTGGCCGGCACAAATACTTTGTGTTTCCGCCTGGGCACGCTTTTCGGGCTCGGCGATGAATTTTCACGGGTGCGCTTTGACCTGGTGGTGAATACCCTGGTCATGTGGGCCATTTTTCACGGCCGGATTACCGTGTTCGGCGGGGAACAATACCGTCCCCTGCTGCATGTCAGGGACATTGCGCCTGCGGTCATCCTGGCATTAGACTCTGATCGTCGCGGGATTTTTAACCTGCAATATAAAAATTATAAAATTGTGGATATTGCGCATAAAATCAAGAAATATTTCCCGGATGTAATCATTGAAAACAAAACCCAGGATATTCCGGATAAGCGAAATTACAGTGTCACCAGTGACAAGGCCCGGAGGGAACTGGGTTTTAATCCGGGCGTTACCCTGGAGGAGGGCATTCAGGAAATGAAAGAACTACTGGCGCAGAAAAGAATAAAAAACACTTTCTTCGCAAGGTTTTCCAATTACGAGCATCTCCGGCATCTCATGGAGGAGCATCCCTCGCCCTTAGGCCGGGAGATAAAACTGAATATCTAACAGGGAACGGGGAAGTTTATGAATGAATTATCTATTATTATTCCGGTGCTGGCCGGTTTTGAGAAGTTGCCGATCTTTATCGATGATTTGGTCCGGTTTTTAAAGGCGAACCCGGGAGATAGGGACATCATTCTGGTTGTGGATCAGACGGTGGAAAATCCCGAGAGCAGCATGGCGTATGTCCGGGAGAATTATCCCTGGATGCAATTCCGGGTTCTGCAAAAGTATGGCCCGGGCAGCGTGCATAATTACGGAGCTTTGGTGCGGTTCGGGATGGCCTATTCCAACAGTAAGTATGTGGTGTTGGTCTCGCCTTATGGCGAAGATGACTTGAGTAAGATCCACGAGATGCTGGATGTTATCCGCAAGGGGCGTCAGTTGGTGCAAGCTACCCGGTATATGAATCCCCAGGATGCCAAGCAGATCAAGTTTCTCTTCAGAGGGTATCAGATGATATACCGCTTTTGCATACGGGTATTACTTGGCTTGGACATCAGTGATTCTACGTATGGGTTCAAGATGTTCGACCGGGTATTTGTCGAGAGCCTGGGAGTAACCCGGAATCGTTTTAGTATCTGTCCTGAAATTACGATTAAAAGTTTGCTAGCCGGCGGCCAGGTGGCGTATATCTCTACCGCTATGCGGCCGGCAGCGGGAAACGCGTCCTTCCAGTTGCACCGGGAAGGGTTGGGGTATTTTTTAGTTATTTTGCGGGGATTTTTGCACCGCCTGGGATTATTATGGTTTTGAGGGGCGGTGGGCTATGAAGGTTTGTATTATCATACCCATGTACAACGAGGAACGTATCGCCCGCAAAAGTTTAGAAACCATCCTTTCCTATACCCGGAAACTTCCACCCCGGACGAAGGTGGTAGTCATAAACGACTGCTCCCGAGATAATACTGAGGCCATTGTCAAGCAAGTAATCGTAGAGCAGCCGGACGACCATCTGGGTCTGATTTCCCACAACACAAATCGCGGATACGGCGCCGCTAACCGTACGGGTTCGCAGTATGCAATTGAGCAGGGATATGACTATGTGATATTTATGGACAGTGATCTTACTAACCATCCTAAATATTTAAAAGATTTTTATCACAAGATGGAAGAAGGATATGATTATATCAAAGCCACTCGCTATGCTAAAGGAGGGGGTTTCGAAGGCGTGCCCTGGAAGAGGGTATTCATTTCAAAATGGGGGAATCGCATTGGTCAATTCATAACCGGTTTGCCAATTACGGATATCACCAATGGGTTTCGAGCCGTAAAAACGGAGGTATTGCGCAAGATTACTTTGCAGGAAAATCATTTTTCCATTATCGTGGAAGAATTAATGAAAGCGCGTAAATATACAAAAAAAATGGGAGAAATTCCAAATATCTTAGGTAACCGCAGCAACCAAGCTAAAGAGACTGCCTTTCAATACGATCTCAATACGTATTGGAAATATTTCAAACACCTGTTTATCCGTTAGCGTAGACAGGGGTTTTCTGTGCGATAGCCTGTAAAGTGCCTGCTTAATACGTCACCGCGAATTCCCCGCACTTCAGTGCGGGGTAATTTAAGGAGGGAGATATTGCTATGCCAGTAATTATTTTAGGAGCTTCCGGGATGCTGGGGGCCATGGTTACTGATGTTCTGGCGAAGGATAATAATTTCCAGGTAACGGCCACGGTGCGTAGTCCAGAGCTCAGGGGCCAGGGGGCAACCCGATACCCTTCTGTCAACTGGCAATTATTTGATGCCGCCGCGCCGGATTTATTATCGCTGGGACAGCCGGACGGGGAGAATACTTGGATCGTCAATGCGATCGGCATAACCAAACCCTTAGTTCGAGATGATAATGCCTTTGAGGTGGAGCGCGCTATACGCATTAACGCTCTTTTTCCCTACCAATTGGCGGAACAAGCTGAAGCGATTGGTGCCAGGGTCATTCAAATTGCTACGGATTGCGTGTATTCTGGCAGCCGTGGCCAATATGACGAGACCGATACGCATGACGCGCTCGACGTCTACGGCAAGACAAAAAGCTTAGGCGAAGTGATCCGCAACGGCGTCCACCATTTGCGGTGTTCAATTATTGGACCGGAACCCAAGGAGTATAAATTTTTCGCAGAATGGTTGAAGCGGCAACCACGCCAGGCGCAGGTAAATGGTTTCATCAATCATCAATGGAATGGTGTGACTACCTTACAATACGCCAAGATCGTAAAGGGGATTATCCAGAACCATCTGCAACTGAATCACCTTCAGCACATTGTGCCCGGCGATAAGATGTCAAAAGCGGATATGCTGAAAGCGTTGGCCCAAGTCTTCCAGCGCGAAGACATTACGATCAAAGAAACAGAAACAGCCCAAGTAATTGATCGGACCCTGCGTACGAATAAACCGGAGAGGAATCAAAGCTTGTGGCAGGCGGCCGGATATGATTATCCGCCTACGGTGTCCGAGATGATTACGGAGATGGCTGACTATCAAGTTCAATGGGGTTATGAGTAAGGTCGTCCGCATGACCTGGCGAGTAACAAAGAAATCCGGGGAATAAATCATGACAAAGAAAAAAATGGCAATTGTCTTAGGAATTCGTCCCGATATCATTCGGGCGAGTTTGATATTAAATTTGTTAAGAAAAAACGAAGAATTTGAAGCGGTCTTTATCTGGACAGGGCAACATTATTCCGACAATTTAAAGGATGTTTTTTTCCATGAGCTCAATGTTCAACCGCCTGATATAGAGTTAAAGGCCGGCGGCGAGACTGACGCGGAAATAATTTCTTCGGTTATCTCCCGGCTTTATCCGGTCTTAGAGGATATCAAACCGGAAGCGGTGGTTTTTCTAGGCGACACAAACACGGTTATGGGATGTTTGGCCGCCGCCCAGCTGAATATCCCGATTGTCCATATTGAGGGGTGCATGCGTTCCTATGATTGGCGCATGCCGGAAGAAAAATACCGAACGACCATTGATCACCTGGCGGACGTCATTTATACCTATTTTGATGAATACCGGCAGCAAGGGATTGCCGAAGGGATTAGCCCCCAACGGATTGTGGTGACTGGCAATTTAATTGTTGATGTCCTCCAGACATACTATTTTGATAAGCGATCGATCTATGACCAGATCGCAACCTGTGAATTTTTCAAACACCGTGGTCTGGAAAAGCATGAATACTACCTGATGACGTGCCATCGGCGGGAAAATGTGCAAAATCGGGGTGCGTTAAACAATATTGTGGATTTGATAGGGAAAACAGACCGGAAAGTATATTTCCCAGCCAGTTATCGCACCCAAAAAGTCTTGCAAGAATATGGTCTATCCCTGCCGAAAAACGTAATTATGGTTGATCCGATTGGTTATACCGAGATGCTGGTTTTGATGGTGAATAGCCGCGGGGTGATTACGGATTCCGGCACCGTGGTTGAGGAAACCTGCGTCCTGCAAGTGCCCTCACTGCAAATGCGCAAGGCCACCGAGCGGCCGCAAGTCTACGATGTCGGTTCCAGCGTTAAATTTGATCCGGATGAAGCCGGGCGATACGATTTTAAAGAAATTTACCGCAAGCTCGAAGGGCTTTACGGCCAAACTTGGGAAAATCCCCTGGGGGACGGGAAAGCTTCCGAACGAATCGCGGCCGACTTGCTGGCGCGCCTGAATCAGGAGGATGGCTTCCGGGGACATCGCAGAAAGGATTACCATTTGAATACGGAGCGTTCTTATAGAGAAGATGGATTGTGAATATAAACCAGGAGGCAAATAAATTGGAGAAGCCAACCATGATTCCCGGTGGAATAGCCGTAGATGACAGAGGCAGCGTGAGTTTTGTAAATGAGTTTAATTTTAACGGGGTCAAACGGTTTTATATGGTAGCTAATCATAAGAGCGGTTTTGTGCGGGCCTGGCACGGGCATAAGCGGGAGGGCAAATATGTGACGGTGGTCAAGGGGGCCGCTTTGCTGGGGGCTGTAAAAATCGATGATTGGACCAATCCGTCACAGGACGCTCAACCGGAGAAATATGTTCTCGCGGCGGGAAAACCCGGCATTTTGTATATTCCACCAGGGTATGCCAACGGATTCATGTCCTTGACCAAGGCGACCCAGGTTATTTTTTATTCCACCGCAACAGTGGAAGAGAGTAAAGGTGATGATTACCGCTTTAATGCCCGGCATTGGGATATCTGGGAAATCGAGGAGCGTTAGAGAGGAAGAGGGAGATATTGATAAAAACCCACGTAAACATAATATTGTTTGTCATATTGGGGGTGGGAAGCGCCTGGGCGTTCCAGCCTTTGCACGCGCCGGTTATGCTAATTGCCGGGGATGGTACGCCGGGATATAAAGATGGCAACTTCAATGAAGCGAAGTTTGAGGGATTAAACAGCCTTTTATTGGATGAAAAGCAGAACATCTTATATGTGGCTGACGGAAAAAACGGAGCGATTCGCAGGATTGAACTGCATCAAGGTAACCGCGTTTCCACACTGGTCGGGAAAAGCGGACATGGGAATCAGGACGGGTCTTTTTCCGCCGGCAAGTTGCAAGCACCGGCGCAGATGGTTTGGGGAGAAAACACCTCAACTATTTATGTTACTGATCCCGGAAATCACCAGATTAAAAAAATAGACCTTGCCCATGGCCGGTTGTCTACCCTATGCGGGGACAAGCAATCGGGACTCCAGGACGGCAAGGGCAAGGAAGCCAGGTTTAACAATCCCCAAGGTCTGCTGTATATAAGCCGCGGCAAACAGCTGCTCGTGGCCGATGCCGGGAATTCTGCCCTGCGGCTAATAGATACGGTTACGGGGCAGACTCACACGGTGTTTAAATCTTCCCTGCTTAAAATGGAATTTCAGTATCTTTTTATTGATACGAAAGGTGTGTTATTTGCCGCCCTTAAAAACAAACCGGGGGTTTGGACATTTCGATTAAACCCGGGTCAGCGGCTTTCGATTAACGAACTTATAGCTTTCGCGGGAAACCAGCAGGACTACAAATTACAAGCCGAAGTATTTCAACTACCGGACAATGAGATTACCGCCTTGACTACCTGTGGCCATCGCCTTTTTTACAGTTTTAAGCAGCCGGAATTCGGCCGTCAGGAATCACCGCTGCAGATGTTAAGCCTTTACACCATGAGTGAACCTTTGGCCATTGATTATCATAAGTGGCTGCCCAGCCAAGAGCTTGAAATTAATCCGGAGGCGAAAAACCAACCGCCGCAACCACTGCAGCGCTATCGGCTCTACCATGCGGCCAATGGGATGGCCTATCATTCCTTAAATGAGCAAATATTTATCGCGGACGAAAAAAATCACCGGATTATAGCCGTTCGCTTGCACCGGAGAGGTGATTTCCCCAAAGGCACATATTATCCGCCCCAAAAACCACCGGGAGTTAAACGCATTATGCTCTTTGGCAATTCCATGAATTATAATATTGCGGACCGCCCGGATGAAAAAAAGCGCAATCTGGAATTTTCAGACTCGCTATCCAAGCGCATTGAATACTGGATGAATGTTATGGCGCTTTCCCGGCATAATCCGGCACGTTATGAAGTCATCTATGCTGGAGGGGCCATGTTTTATTCTATCCCTTCAGTTTCGTATGCCTTTGCGAATTTTGGGAAAATTTCCGGTTTACAGATTGATCTGGTGCTATATAACTATACTTATTTTGATCTGGTTTTTGATGCCATGCGGTATCTGAAAAATCCTTGCATTAATGGAAAGTTGCAGCACCATGGTTATGATCCGGAATTTCTTTTAACGCCGGTTCGGGAACGTAAACTGCATCATTTGGGCAAAAAATTGCTTGATTATATTATGAATTATCCTGAAAAGATAGGGAGCTTTGCCAAATTTGCCAAATCACATATTAAAACTAATGATCAGAATACTATGGATGCTTTGCAGGTTAAGGAAAACCGGGAGATCTTTTTTAAACTGGCGGCTAATGAATTAGAGCGGTATCATAAATATATTAAGGAGTATAATCAGAAAGAATCTAAAAAAGTGGGTTTGGTTATAAACCTGATACCCGTACAAGCCAATATCAGCAATAATGAAATATTAACCAGTTTCCGTCAGGGAGCAGAGACCACACCCAATTTTTTAAACGCTAAACTTGAAACCTGGTGCCAAAGTAAAAATATTGGATTTCAAGATACCATTGAGATGGCAAAAATAATAGAACCTTCGGTTTTCCCTTTGTTTTCTGTAAAAGGTAATTATCATTACTCCGCCCGGGGAGCGGATTTGATCGCGTTTTTAACCGCGAGCCAGTTGCTGGAATATTTTGAATGATTTTCAATACCACCTGGTTCTTGATTTTTATGCTGGTTATTTATCCCCTGTTTTTGCTGGTCCCGGGGAAGCGAGTGCGGTTTTATTTTATTCTATTGGCGAGCGCGGTGTTTCACACCCATTTTGCCGGTCCCGCCGGAGTAGTTCCGATTATTGTTATGGGAGTGGCCACCTATTTTTTTGGCATCATGCTGGATAAGCGGAGGCCGGCTGCGGGTTCTCTCTGGCAGCGTGCGCCCGGCATGGTCTTGGCCGCCTTGGCGGTTCCCGCCTTGGGTTTAATTTATTACAAATACCGCTATTTTGTTTTTAGTTCCCTCTCATTTTTACCAGCCTCCTGGCTGGAAACCCTGGAACCCTTTTTCAAACTCGGCTCCTTGCCTTTAGCCATATCGTTCTTTGCTTTTGAGTTCATTCATTACCTGACGGATGTAATAAAAGGCCATCGGCCCCTGAAGAATTTTTACCACTTTTCCCTGTTTGCCATTTTTTTTCCTTCTATCGTGTCCGGGCCCATTAAACGTTATCAGCAATTTGTGCCGCAAATTGCCCAGGGTATTTCCCGGCCCCGGCCGGTGGATATAATGTTGGGGTTGGGACAAATGATCCTGGGTTTTGCCAAAAAACTGATTATTGCGGATAACGCCTATTTAATGATCCAGCTCTTGGAGCGGCAAGCCAACTGGAATTTTTATTCGGTGGCTTTATTGATTATTTTGCTCTCATTTCGCATCTTGTTTGATTTCAGCGGCTACAGCGACATTGCCATTGGCATTGCCCGGATGTTGGGTATTCGCCTGCCCATGAATTTCAACTTTCCTTATATTGCCCGCAACATTTCGGAATTCTGGAATCGCTGGCATATTTCCCTGAGCAGCTGGATCCGCGATTATTTATATATTCCTTTAGGCGGGGGACGTGTGCCGCCCACGCGTAAAATCATCAATTTAGCGCTGGTGATGGCGTTATGTGGTCTCTGGCACGGCGCGGCCTGGAATTTTATGATTTGGGGGATCTATCACGGCTTGGGGCTGGGGATACATGCCTTATATAAGCAACTGCACAAGCCGGGCACTATTAGGGTGAAATTATATGGATTTGCCGGTATAGTGTCCTGGGGCATTACTCTGGCATTTGTATGCTATAGTTGGCTGTTGTTTTTCTACCCCTTAAAGGAAGCCGTCCGGCTTACCAAGTGTCTATTTATTTTTTAGGCCATTAGGAGGCTGCTATGCAAAGCTTAAAAAAAATCAGGGTTTTAGGTGCGGCATTATTGGGGTTCTGCTTCACTACGGGCTTATCGGTTTACGCGGGAAGCAAGCAGCCGGTCTCTTCCGAAACCGGGTATAAAAATAAAGCCGAGACCAAGTCGCCGGCCGGTAAAGTCGCCGGTCTTAAAAAGCGAAAATTAAAAACCAGGGTTAAACCAGAGATGCCTAAATCTCCGGGAGAAATTATTCAACCCGAAGCCTTGATCATTTCCAAGAAAAAAGGGTACCTTTTTATTTTGTGGGATGTTTATGCTCATCGCAAAATGTTCAACCCCAAGAAAAAAACCAACCGCCTTACGGCCTTGAGATATGCGGCGTATATCGCCTGGGCTCATGGTTTTCAAGAGCATCCGGAGTATCCGGAAGCGCGATTAAACATAATTGTTTTTAATGAACGGGATGAATACGGCGGCCCCCGTTGGGATGCCGTAGAGAAGTGGCATACTTATACCTTCCGGGCGGATAAATTTAAAGCCGCGGGAATTTCCCGGCCGGAAATTATATGGCAGCTCGATGAAGAAATTCTACGGTCGCTGCCCGAGAAGGAACAAAAATAAGAACCATTTTAGGCAAGGATGCATAGGTCTTGGAAAATAAATTGTATTTGAAAGCTATCTTGGTTTGTGCGCTGCTTTTCCTAGGTAGCAGTTTTGCCATCTTTGTATTTAAGCAAAATCCGGAGTTCTATAAAATATTCAATAACCAAATCGCTTCCCGGGAAGTAATGCAGGATATTATTAAAACATATTCCCGAAGCACCAAACCAATTATTTTAATCATGGGGGATAGTGTAGTCTATGGCAGTGGCATGCAGGCGCATAGCGTCCGGCAGTGGCGGGAACATACCATTCCGGCGTTTTTAAGCCAGAAGCTGGAAGACTATACGGTTATTGACATCAGTATGGACGGCTCGCTGCCCTTGGATTATCTGGCGCTCTATCAACTATCCCGGCGGCTTAAAGTGGAATGGGTAATATTGGATATAAATTATCGGATGTTCTCCCGGAAATATCAGGAGGGCAGCAAGGCGCTTTCCCGAATGTGGCTGCAAGGAGATGTGCCGGAAGTCCCGTTCGACCTGAAATGTGATTTTACCGTTGGGGACCATATTTTAATGCAGTCACAAAAAGTTAGTTTGCTATTTCGATATTCCGAAGCCCTGCGTAACAGCATATTTTTTCCCACCCGGGAAGAAAAATTTAATCAGTGGCTGCGGATGCTGTTGCCCGCCCGGGCGATACGCGAACCGGAAGATAAGGATATGCTGCTCAAACTTAAAATCAAACCCTATTATTTCACACCCGCCATGGACGAAAGCAATGTGTCCCTGCAAGCTTTAAGCATTTTTTTGGAACAGATGAGGATACAGCAACAAAAGTACATGGTTTTTTTTACCCCGCAAAACATGGAATTTATTGAAGAAATTTATGCTGAAGAAGCGTTTACTAAAAACATGAAATATATTCAAGACACCCTCCAGGATGATACTGCGCCGAATAAGTATAGGTATTTCGATTGGTCCGGGAAATATCCGGCACCGGCTTTTTATGATCATTGTCATCTGCTGCCCCGGTATAATGAAAAGCTGGCTCAGGCGTTGGCAGATGAAGTTCTGGAGGGGAACAGGAGGGCTAATGCTAAAAGGTCGTTGGAGTGAAAATTTAAAAGCCTTGATCCTGGGCTTGGCGTGTTTTTTGCTGATTTTATTATTGTTTATTTTCGCGCAAGATCTTTCCTCTTCAAAATTTATTTATGTAGATTTCTAGGAGCTTGAGCAACTAGTCGCTTTTTTAGGTTGTCATTCCCGAATGCTTTTATCCCTGGACTAAATCATCCCCTGGACCAGATCATCCAGGACGGGCAGGACAGGCAGGAATCCAGAGGCTTTGATTTTAAAGGAATTAATTGTAAGGGCGGGTTTAAAACCCGCCCCTACGGGAATATAAATATCATGCGGATATGACAAAATCGACTAAATGCTCAGCCGCCTGGAGCATGAGGATACCCCTGGTTTAGCTATCACCTCGATTTTCTAACATTGAATAGCAAAATTATCTATGCTATAAACTTATGAATATATTTTAAATAAAAAAGGAAAATCATGAAAAAACTAACAAAAAAGCAGAACCGGAAGCCGGTACGGCCGGCGGCGAATAAAAAAGGTGTAAATTTCCTCGACTTGCCCGCGCAGCACAGGGCTTTAAAAAAGCCCTTGCTGCAAGCCATGGGCCGGGTGCTGGAGAGCTCAAGGTTTATTCTGGGGCGCGAGGTCGAGGCGTTGGAGCAAGAGGTGGCGAAATTTTGCGGCGCCCGCTACGGTATCGGGGTTAATTCCGGCACTGACGCTTTGGTGCTCGCAATGAAGGCTTTGGATATTGGGTCTGGGGATGAGGTCATTATACCGGATTTCAGTTTTATTGCCACTGCCACCGCGGTGCTCCTGGCCGGAGCCACCCCGGTATTGGCCGATATTGAACCTGACACCTTTAATCTGGACTCCAGGCAAGTGAGCCGGCTCATTACTAAAAAAACCCGGGCTATTATTCCGGTTCATCTTTACGGTCAGCCGGCTGACGTGACTTCATTATTAAAAATAGCCCGCCCAGCCAAATTGGCTTTAATCGAGGATGCGGCTCAGGCTATAGGCGCGCGCTGGCGCGGCCGGCCCGTGGGCGCCCTGGGGGATATGGGATGCCTCTCGTTTTTCCCGACCAAGAATCTCGGGGCCCTGGGCGATGCCGGCATGGTGCTGACTAATAATGCCCGCCTGGCCGCCCGGCTTCGCCGGCTTCGTCAGCATGGTGCGGATCAAAAATATTTTCATACTGAGCTGGGTTTCAACTCCCGCCTGGACGAAATCCAGGCCGCTGCCCTGCGGATAAAACTTACCTATTTGCCGGCCTGGAATGAGCGGCGGCGTTCTTTGGCCGGGGCTTATGACCGGGGACTGCGGGAGACGGGCGTGAAAGTTCCTTCGGTCCGGCTCGGGGCGGAGCATGTTTATCACCAATATGTTCTGCAAACACCGCAGCGCGAGGCCTTGCGGGATTATCTTGCGAAACAGGGAATAGGTACCAGTATTCATTATTCCATACCGCTTCATCGCCAGCCGATTTTAGCCCGGCTTCCCTCGGCCCGAAGAAGATTTCCCGTTAGCGAACAAGCCGCTGGGCAGGTGCTCTGCCTGCCGATTGCGCCCGAAATCAGTGATGAGCAAATTCGCGCGGTAATTGCGGGGATCAGGAGATTTGCGGGGAAGTACTGATAATAATCTTGGTTTTTGCCGATATGAGTCGTAAAAGTATTTAATATATTAGCTGTGATGCACAAATGATTAATAGTTCCTGTTGCGGAAGCACATTTTCCTAAGCCTGTCATTTCGAGGCGAAGCCGAGAAATCTCCACGGATTCTTTTTAAATAAGATTTTCCTGGGAGATTCCTCGCTGCGATCGAAATGACAAAGCGTGGGAATTCCGTTAAAAAGGACTTTCCGCAACAGATAATCAGTTAAAGGGCCTTAAAAAGCAGGTTTTTGTTAAAGTAAACAGTATAAAATTACTAAACGGAAAAATAAAATGGATAAAGAATATTTAATTTTTTGCGATGAATCATTAAAAATTGGGAAGTATTATTCAAATTTTTATGGAGGATTGATTATAGGAGCTTCTCAATATCAAAAGATAACAGAAAAATTAAATAAAGCTAAAAACGAGCTGAACTTATTTATGGAACTCAAATGGAAAAAAGTATCTGAGAGATATTTAGATAAATATTTAAAATTTATTGAATATTTTTTTAAAGAAATAGGGAAATCAAATATAAAAATCCGGATTATGTTTCAGCAAAATGCATATAAGCCGAACAAGTTAACCAAAGAGCAAAAAGATAATCAATATTTTCTGCTTTATTACCAATTTATTAAACATGCTTTTGGATTAAATGAGATCAAGGCAAACGATAAAGGAACGAAAATCAGATTATACTTTGATAGGTTTCCTCATACCAAAGAGAAAGTGGAACAATTTAAAGGTTTTATTCATGCCCTTCAAAAAAACGCCAAGCTTCGAGCAGCTAATATAAAAATAGCCAAAGAAGACATTACTGAAGTAGATTCTAAAAAGCATGTACTGTTACAAGGATTAGATATAGTTTTAGGAGCAATGGCTTTTAGATTAAATGATAAACATAAAGAAAAATTACCTGGTAAAAAAAGAAGAGGAAATAAAACCGTAGCTAAAGAAAAATTATATAAACAAATCAACAAGAAAATATGGGAAATCTATCCGAATTTTAATATTGGCATTACAACCGGCAGTAAAAAAGGCAGATGGGATTTACAATATTCTCACTGGAAATTCACAGCCAAAAATTCAGAATATAAGGAAAGTAAAACAAAAAGGTGGAAAACAAAAAACCCCACTGGAACTACATAGCGTCTGACGCATAACGTCAGATTTCATTCCAGCAGGGTCTAATATAAGTATAGCAAAACATTTAAATTTGTAAAGGGGTTAAAAAATATTTTGTAACCGTTCACGGGTCATGACTGACATAGAACGAATGCTTTTAAAGTCATTCCCCTCCCCCGCTTTGCATCCTGCTGTTTACCAAATCTGGGTCGCAGGGGACGGGGAGGAAAAGGACTTGACAATAGCGCACTCAATTGCATAATGGTCATGACATAAAAGCAATTGAGTGCGCTATTGTCATATTATTGAAGACGCGGTTTTGGAGGAGATATGCGGTACCTGACCGGCTCTTTAGAAAATGACCTCAGGGAAAAAATGGTAATGCTTTCTGGTCCCAGGCAGACGGGTAAAACCTGGCTCGCGAGGTATTTGTGCCAAAGCAAGGGCGTCTATTTAAATTGGGATGTGCGCAAGGACCAAAGAAGTATCAGGGAAATTGCCTGGCCCAAGACATCCTCGCTGGTGGTCTTGGATGAACTGCACAAATATCGGAAATGGAAAAATTTCTTAAAAGGCATTGCGGACGAGTTCAATAATAAGCCGCCCCTATTGGTGGCCGGCAGCGCCCGCCTGGAAGCTTTTCGGCACGCCGGCGATGCCCTAACCGGCCGGTATTACCAGTACTGCTTGCATCCTATCGATGTGGCGGAGGCTCGGGTATTCATGAAAAACACGTCTGCGCAAAAGCGGTTAGCCCGCCTGTTGCAGACGGGGGGGTTCCCGGAAGCTTTCCTGAAACCGGAAAAGGCTGAAAAACTGCGCAATGATCGTTTTGACCTGGTAGTCCAGGAAGATCTGCGGGATTTGAGCAAAACCAATTCGGTCAAAGATTTGAAATTGCTGATAGAACTCTTGCGCGAACGCGTGGGGAGCAATTTGAATTATGCCAACCTGGCCCAGGATATCAACGTTGCTCCCAATACGGTCAAGGCGTGGGTTGATTTGCTGGAGAAGCTTTATATCATCTTTCTAGTGCCGCCTTATTCCAGGGGATTGGCCCGCAGTCTGCGCCGGGAGCCGAAAATATATTTCTACGACTGCGCAGCGGCCTATGCGGACAAGGATGAGGGAGCGATTCTCGAAAATGCCGTAGCCTGCGCGCTGCTTAAGTATTGCCATTTTCAGCGGGATGCTTTCGGTCGTCAGACAGAACTATATTATTTTAGAGACAGGGAAAAGCGGGAAGTGGATTTTGTGGTAACCAAAAACCGGAAGGTACTGTGGTGTATCGAGGTCAAAAGCAGCGAGGATAAACTCAGCCCGCATCTGGAATATCTGCATACCCGCGTAAAACCGGAAGTATCAATACAATTAGTTAAAAATCTAAAGCGCGAAAAAGAAATTCGCGGCATTAATATTACCGGAATGGCAGAATGGCTGGATAGTCTATATTCAAATAAATAAAGTATGGGGAAATTCCGCTTCGCCCTGACTGCGTATTGACACAATCGGATAATAATGCTATTATTAGTTATTATTAACTATAAATGGAAATATTATGCGATTTATAGATATAAAATTAAAATTCAATACCAGTCAACTTATAGATGTCAGAAATATAATAAACCTTTTTAATGGTTTGGATAAAAGAAGATTGTATGAGTGGCAAAAAAAGGGTTATATTCAAAGGCTGAGTAACAACTATTATATTTTTGCCGATGCCGAGATAAATGACAACATGCTGCGCATGCTCGCAAATAAAATTTATTCGCCTTCATATATCAGCCTGGAATCAGCGCTTTCATATTATGGACTTATACCGGAAGCTGTTTTTCAGATAACCAGTGTTACTTCTCGCAAAACCAGAAATATTAAAACCAGTGTCGCAAATTTTAATTACCGGTCAATTCAAAAACATCTTTTTTGGGGATATAATGTAATTACGGCAAATTCACATTCTTTTTTTCTCGCTGACCCGGAAAAAACCATACTTGATTACCTATATCTAAATCCTAGCCTGGATGACAGATATTCTTTTAGAGAGCTCAGATTAAATCGTGAAGAAATGCAAAAAAAAATAAATCCAACAACCTTGGAAAAATATCTGAATGTTTTCAAACATCACCGTCTATCAAAATCTTTAAACAAATTACTGCAGGTGTTAAATGTTAAATTTTAATGATGTATTATCATACTACCCGAAAAGATTACAAGTTTTCAAAGAAAATATACTCAAAGAATATTTGCAGCATAAAATTCTGGATATTATCTTTTCAACCGGGTTCGGAGAAAAACTTGTCTTTATGGGAGGCACAGCAATTAGAATAATCCATAACAGCGTAAGATTTTCCGAGGATCTTGATTTTGATAACCTGGCAATTAGCGCAACTGATTTTAATCAATTATCCCGAGTCATAAAAAGACAATTGGAGCTTAATGGTTATACGATTGAGATGAAAAATGTGTTCAAAAATGCTTTTCACTGCCACATTAAATTTCCCGGCGTTCTTTATCAAAACAAATTATCCGGTTATAAGGAAGAAAGAATTCTTATCCGGTTGGATACAGAGCCGCAAAAATATAATTATCTTCCGGATAAATGCCTTTTAAATAAATTCGGGTTTTTTCGCTATATAAATGCCGCGCCCATTCAACTGCTGCTCTCGCAAAAAATTGTTGCTGCTTTAAACAGAAAAAGAGCCAAAGGCAGGGATTTTTTTGATGTGATATATCTTATGTCAAAAACCCAGCCTGATTTTGAGTTTTTAAGCATTAAATTAAAGATTAATTCGAAACGTGAACTTAAAAATATATTTAAAACCAAAATAAAAGATATGAATTTTAAACTTCTGGCTAAAGATGTTGAGCCTTTTTTATTTGATCCCACACAAAAAATAGCTGTGCTGGATTTCCCGGCCTGGTTGGAGACTCTCTAATTCAGGGACATGATACCGCGGGAGCTATTCTCGGCGTATCACTTACCCCAGAGGGGTATACCTGCCCTGGCAAAACCAAGAGACAATTACGGGGGGGCACCATAGAGGCTATGCGATGATATTACAAAGTAAAAGTGATAAAAATGGGTGAATTGTAACCACAAGTGCAACAGTTTGTAAGTTATAAGTTAGCCTAATAACAGGCACTGAGTAATATTCAGAATTTAAGGATGTTTTTAGGTCGTCATTCCGGCAATCCTTTAGCCGGAATCCAGGACTTATGCTAATAAATAAAGTATTTTCTGGACCTCGGCCCGTCCTGCCCGTCCTGGATGATCTGGTCCAGGGATCAAGTCCGGGGTGACGAGCTTTTGTGCTATTAGTGCTAGGAGTCTGTCGGACTTAAGTCATTCTCCCCCTTTTGTAAAGGGGGCAGGGG
>CBDUZI010000007.1:0-49877 GCA_965371665.1 uncultured bacterium | reverse complement strand
GATTAAATCCCCCTGCCCCCTTTACAAAAGGGGGAGAATGACTAAAGTCCGACAGGCTCCTAGGGCAACGAGCCTAAGAGGAACATTCTAAAAACATTTTGATACACCCGGCGATTCCGTGAAATCCGGATACTGCTTGTGGTCGGGATCTCCGCTCGGATCAAATTCTCCGCCCTTCAGGGCGGAGTAATTTAATATCCTGGCCAATAGCATACAGGGTCGGAACCCAGAACAGGGTCAGGGTGGTCGCAAATACTATTCCCCAGAGCATGGCCATAACCATGGGCACTACAAAAGGATCTGCTCCGCCGAAACCATATGCTGTGGGCAGTAAGGCCGCCGAGGTGGTCAGGGTTGTCAGCACTACCGGCCGCAGCCTGGTCTGGGACGCGTCCAGAATAGTGCGATGGGTACACCTGCCGGTTTCCTCTCTCTCCCGTCCTAAATGATTGATGAAACTCAGGATAATCAGGGCGTCATTTATCACTACGCCGCTCATGCCCAGCATGCCGACCATGGCCAGAAATCCTATCGCCATCCCCTGGAACCAAAACGCCAGAAAAACCCCGATTACCCCGAAAAATATCGTGCATAAAATAATCAATGGCTGGGACAGGGAATTGAGCAGCAATACCAGAATAAAATAAATCGCCAGGATCGCCAGGATCCCGGCTTTCCACATGCCGGCCATGGCTTTAGCGGATTCTTCGGCTTCTCCACCGGTTACCATCCGGATGCCGGGAAAACGCTGGGCAACCTCTGCATAATGCTGCATGATTTTTTTATGTACTTCCGTGGATGTGATTATTTTAGTATCCACATCCGCCGTAATGGTTACCACCCGTTGGCCCTGAAAATGCCGTATGCCCTGCAAGGCCGGCTTGCGTTCCAGGCGGATAAATTTCCTCAAGGGAATTAACTTTCCCCTGCGGTTCTTTACCACTAAATCATTTAAAAGTTGTTTCTTCTTCCAGCCGGAAGTATCCAACTGCACGCGGATATCCACATCCTCCTGCTGGAAGCGCACGCTGGTAACGACCTCGCCCTCAAACGCCAGGCGCACTGTGCCGGCTACATCTGCCACTGTCAGGTTCAGGCTCGCCAATTTGGCGTAATCCATATGTATAATCTCTTCATCCTTGGTGTATTTTAAATCCGAACCAGGGTCCAGCACTCCGGGAAGACCGCTTAAATAACCGAGCATTTCATCCACTGCTTGTTTCTGAAGTTCGAAATCCTCGCTTATAATATTTAATTCCACGGGCCGCCCCACCGGCGGACCGCCGGTATCCAGTTCGAAATTTACGCTTCTAATTCCCGGGATATTCACGGCTTGCTCCCTGAGCGCCTCTATGATTTCCACGGCCTCCCTCTCCCTCGCGCGATCCGAAGTCAATCCCACGCTTATCATTCCAAGGTTATCTCCGTGGATTTCATCTCCGCCGTGGCTTGCATCCAGGCCGACCCAGGTCTCATAATAATCCAGCTCTTCCGGGGGGAGCACTTTCACCAGTTTCTCTATTTCGTCCACTTTTTTCATAGTGGCAGGGTAAGAACTGCTCCGGGAAGTTTCAATATGAATGAAAAAATTTTCCGCGCCTTCCTGGGGAAACAGCACAAATTTCATGTGATTTGCGGCCACATAGGCTGTGGCGAGCAGTATGCCGATTCCCAGGATAACCACTACATAACGCCTTTGCAGGGCTTTTTCCAGCAGGTTGCGATAACTCCGCCTGACAGGCTTGAACCAAGGATCAACTATAGCGCCGCGCTCCCGCCATTTTGGTATCTTATTCCCGTCGGCGGCCAAGTGGCTCGGCAAAATAAAAAATGACTCTATCAGCGATCCCAGCAGAGTCCCGCTCACGATTATGGGTATCATGGTCACAAAAAGTCCCAGCATCCCTCCCAATGAAAGCAAGGGCAGAAAGGCCACAATCGTAGTGCTGATAGTCGCGGTAATGGGGGCTGCCACCTGGCCTACGCCTTTAAGCGCCGCCTGAACCGGCGGCAAGCCCTCCTCCTGGTGGCGATGAATATTTTCCGCAACTACAATGGCATCATCCACCAGCATGCCCATTACCAGGATAAACGCCGTAAGTGCCACGGAATTAATGCTTCCTCCGGTCCACGCGTGCGCCATAATCCCGAAAGCCAGGGAGATCGGGATGCCCAGGGCGGTCCACAAGGCCGTTCGTAGATTCAAGAACATAACCAGTACGGCTAGTACCAGCACAAAACCAATAAGGGCATTCTTTCCCAGGATGTCCAAGCGGCGGGTCGTCAGTTTAGTGTTGTCCCGGACCATCTGGATTTTCAATCCCGGCGGAAATGTCTGCCGGTTCTTCCCGAGGTATTTTTTGATCCGCTGCATAACCCGGATTGTATCGGCCGAGACCTTCTTGTGAACGCGGAGCCCGATCCCGGGTATGCCGTTGGTCCGGTATTGGTAATGGTCATGCTTGAAATCATCTTCCAGAGTGCCCAGGTGCGAAACTTTTATGCGCTGCCCCTCGAAGTTCGAACGGACAATAACTTCCCCCACTTCCCGCGGCCGGTTGAATTCCGCCAGGGTCAGCACTGTGGTCTCATCCGCGAAAGATTCCAGCGAACCCCCGGTCAGCCGGATATTGCGGGCTTTGATCGCAGCCGCGATGTCCGGGAGCGCCAGGTAATAGTCCTGTAATTTTTCCGGGCTGACCTGCACCCGGATTTCCCGGTCCCGGTACCCGAGTTTATCCACGCGGGCAATACCGGGAATCGCCTCTATCTCCTTCTCCATGCGCAGGGCCGCGGCCCTAAGCTCTGTCTCGGAAAGGTCCGGCCCGGACAAACCCAGAACCATAACCGGCACCCAGGAAGTATGCATCTCGAAAATACGCGGCCGTTCCTGAATCTCCCGCGGCAGGTCTGTAACCTGATCGACCGCGCGGCGGATATCATCCTTGACCTTATCTTTATCTTCGTCGTCCGGATCTATCCAAATTCTGATATAGGAATAATTTTCCATGGAGACGGAACGGATTTTCTCCAGCCCGTCCACTTCCATGATTTTTTCCTCCAGCGGTATGGTTACGTTAACCTCCACATCCCGGGCCGAGGCGGCGGGATAGATAGTCTGGACGTGTGTTTGGTCCAGGCTCACGTCCGGATATACCTGGCGCCGCAGACCGGTCATGGCCATAAAACCTATGGCCACCACCAAAATAGAGATTAAATAAACCATCAGCGGGCGATGGATAAAAAATTTGACTATCTTTTCCATAAATCCACTTCCTCTTTTTCACCCCAAAACCGCTCCCGGCGCCGGTCATTCCCGGCTTTCCTCCCCGGGAAGCGCTTATTATGACGCAAGGTTTGCTTCCAAGCAAGCATGAAAAAACCCGCCCCCTGCATATAAACCTTTGCACCTTTTGTCCCCCTGGGGTAAACTATTCGCTGGAGTTTGGCTGCTTTCATTTTTGAGCATGCCTGCATAATTTTTCTACAGGAGGAAACACATGCGTAAAACGACTTCCCGTAAATCCCGGTTTTTCATGAGCTTTGTCGGTCTTTTCGTCCTGACCGCCTTCCTGGGCTGTGCCGGCGGGCAATGGAAGTCCACTACTACGGCCGGCGGCAAAACCACGGTCTACGGCGATGCTAAAACCATAAAAAAAGAGCAGCAAAAACAGGAATATGCCGCCGCCCGGATTGAAAACATCAGAAAAGCGGAGAAAAGAAAACCTACCGACCCCATCGTGGTGGCGCTTTTCAAACCCACTATTGGCGATAAACTTAAAAAATCCATTGACCAGGCCAAACTTTTCCAGCAGCTCCGAAAGGAGTTTGAGCAGGACTCCATCATTCGTTTGGTGGATCAAAAAGTGGTCGATTCAGCGCAAAAATCCATCAAGCCGGGCCGTTCTCGCACGCGAAAAAAAGCACCTCAGGTGGCCGCCGATATTTCGGTTTTTACCAATGTGTATCCCAAGCAGGTCGCCGGGAAAAGCCGCGCCACGGGTAAAGTCGGTATGATGGCGGCGATTGTCTTTGCCGGCCGGATAAATTCACATTACTTGCCCGAGGATAAGTTTAAGGCCGAGGAGCGAGGAAATATTTTCCAAAATGTGCAGGTCACTAAAAAATACGCCGCCCAAGTCAAGGAGATTATCAAAACCAAAGTGACCATCCCCGGCGAGGCCTATAAAAATTCCGCCCAAGATGAGAAAAAAGCGGCGTTCAAGAATTGGCTGAACTCGTTTAAGAAAAAGGAATAGGCGAGGTAATAAATTATGCAAAAATTTGTATCATTAATTTTCTCCGGCAGCGTTTTACTCGCCTTACTGCTGTGGACTCTCCCTGCCGTATTTAGTGAATCCAGCCTCCGGGATAACCTCCCTTCCGCTCTGACCGCCCCGAAAAACCAGACCGAGTATGATAAGTATTTCAAACTGGCTGATTATTATCTCGGTAAATACGAATTTGAAAAAGCGCTTAAATATTGCGAATTGGCACTGAAATGCCAGCCCGAAGATTCCTTGGTCCGTGCCCTGATGTGTCTTAATTATTACGAGCTAGCCGAGCAGTTGAATGTTAAAATCAGCGAAGAGAGCGCAGAGAAAAAACGCACCTATAACCAAATGGCTAAAATTGCGGAAGCTGGTATAAAACATTCCCCGCTCCGCGGGGAATGTTATTTCATGCGCGGATTGGCGCATGCCCGGCTCTCCACGACCAACGGTATTATATATAGTTTATTCATGGCTAAAGGGATTGAACAGGACTGGCTCAAGTCCCTGCAATACCCTTGCGAGTATGTCACTCCCAACGGCGAGAATCTGTTTGCTTCCAGTCACCTGGCCTTGGGTTCATATTACCGTCTCTGTCCCGCTTTTTTCCTGCTGACCCTGGTTTTTGGCATCAGCGGCGACCTCGACAAGTCGGTGGACTACTGTAAAAAAGCCTTTCAACTGGATCCCACCCGGATTGAGATTGTAAAAGAATACGGCATCAGCCTGATTACCCGGGGATTGCACAAAAAGAATGATAATGATATCGAAAAAGGCCGGGAGCTTTTGAATATGGTCTTCTCCCTGCCTTATCGCTTGAAATCCGATCCCGTGGATGTCGCGCACAGCAAGATTCTGCTCAATGACATAAGCTTATGTCCCGGTTATTCCCGCGACCAGCAACAGGATATTTCCGAGGATTCCTGCCTGCAGAACCAACCCCTGAGCGGCCAAATTCCCGAAGAGAACGCCGTTCCGGAAAAAGAACTGTAAAGCCTTACTGCTTACTTCCGGTCATTATCCCTCTATTCTACCGCGCCTTACTCATATCGCAAGGCTTCGATCGGATTGAGTTCCGCCGCTTTTTTGGCAGGCCACAAGCCGAAAACCAAGCCGATAATCACTGAAAACATGGTCACCATCATCACCGATGACCCCGATATGCTGATCGCCCAGCCGGTGAATGTCGTTAACAGCACTGCAATCCCCACGCCGCTGGCTATTCCTAAAATACCGCCGCAAAAGGTCATCACTATCGCTTCAATCAGGAACTGGAGCATAATGTCTTTTTTGCGCGCTCCAATAGCTTTGCGCAAACCGATCTCGCGCGTCCGTTCGGTTACTGAGACCAGCATGATATTCATAATACCAATTCCACCGACGAGTAATGAGATGGCGGCAATACAGCCTAAGAGCATGGTCATGGTTTTGGTCATACTCTCCAAGGCTTCCTGAATCTCCGCCATATTGCGGATCGAGAAAGCATCTTCCGCATTCTCTGCCTTCACATTATGGCGTTTTACCAGGAGATTCCGAATCGCCTGCTCAGCCGGTTCCATGAACTTAAGATCATCGATTTCCACATCAATGGCATCGACGTACTTCTTGCCCAGGATGCGATACATGGCCGTGGTTACCGGCATCACAATCATATCATCCTGATCCCCGCCAAAACCCGACCCTTTTTCCGGCAGCACACCAATCACCTGAAACTGAATCCGGTTGACTTTTATCCTTTTCCCAACCGGATCTTCCTCTCCGAAAAGTTCGGCCCTCACGGTCTTGCCGAGCAAAGCCACTCGCTGTCGTTTACTCATTTCACTTGCCATAAAATACCGGCCGGCCACAGGTGCCGCTGAACGCATTGCGGCATAATCCAGACCCTGACCATAGATCGAGGTGTTCCAGTTTTTGTTGCCGTACACTGCCTGCCCTCTGCCCCGCACATTGGCGGATACCCGTTTAATATGCGGCACCCTAGCCAATGCTTCCGCATCCTTAAGTGTAAAGCGTGTGACTGATCCGGCTTCACGAGCAACCCCGCCGCGATGCGAACCGCCTGAGCGGACGCTGAGAAGATTGGTTCCTAAGGACGACATTCTCTCTTGCATCGATTTTTCCGCACCTTTTCCCAGGGCCAGCATGGCGATAACCGAAGCCACGCCAATGAGTATTCCCAGCATGGATAAAAAGGATCTCATTTTATTGGCAACCAGCGCTTGAAATCCCTGTCGCAGATTCTCCGCAATTTCAACCAGAACCATTTTGTTCCGGCGAGAGGCTTCTTTCTCCCTGGCTTGGTGTGGTGCCGGGTCCGGCTTAGCTTCACCGGGGGCGGATTTTTTCACACGTTCATCGGAAATGATCTTGCCGTCACGCATCCAAATAATCCGGCCCGCCTGCTCGGCCAACTCCTGTTCATGCGTAACCAAGATGATGGTCTTACCTTGTTGATGGAGGGTTTTTAATATAGCGAATATTTCTTCCTCGCTTTTTGAATCCAGATTTCCGGTCGGCTCATCCGCAAACATTACCAGGGGATCATTTACCAAAGAACGCGCTATGGCTACCCGCTGCTGTTGGCCGCCGGACAGCTCATTGGGTTTGTGCTCCTGTCTATCGCCCAGACCGACACCCGCCAGTTTTTCTTCGGCCATCCGGCGCATATTATTGTGCCCGCTGTAAATCAAGGGCAAGGCAACGTTTTCCAGGGCCGATACGCGCGGCAATAGATGAAATTGCTGGAACACAAAGCCGGCATCGTGATTGCGAATCGCAGCCAGGTCATCATCGTCTAAGCGCGAAACATCTTTTCCGTTTAAATGATAGGTCCCTGAGTCCGGACGATCCAGCAGCCCCAAAATATGCAGCATTGTCGATTTGCCTGATCCGGATGGCCCCATGATAGCCACAAACTCATTGTATTGAATATCCAGGGAAACATTCTGCATGGCACGAACCTCATTATTGCCAATGCAATAGGTCTTGGACACATTTTTTAGCCGGATAACCGCATCCTGCCGGGTCTTCATCGTCCCCGGCCCCCTCCCCGGCCTCTCCTCATGTTGGGCATAAAGGGGTTATTCTTATCTTTGCTTTTTTCTTCACCTTTCCATTCCTGATTCTTTGAGACCAGCACCACAATATCATTGATTGACAAACCCTTTGTGATTTCCACATGCGTCAAATCGGAAATTCCCAGCTCGACCGGTTGTGGCCGGAAGGGCCGTTGCCCTTCGCTTTTTACCATGACAATAGGCCGCCCCTCTCTTTGCATAACAGCAATAGCGGGAATTTTAAGCACATTCTCTTTTTGTTTTTGGATCACTTCAATATTTGCACTCATGCCCGAGCGAAAGACATTCGGGACCTGATCAGGAATAATCTCCACGTGATAGATGGTCACATTGTTCACCACGGTCGATTCATATGAGATATGCTCAACCTTGCCGGTAACCCGCACCTCCGGATAAGCATCCAACTCGATAATCGCTTTTTGTCCCACCGCAACACTCCCGACATCCGTCTCATCCACATTGGCATTGAGCATAAGCCGGTCGGATAACACAAAGAGCGCATCCGTAGCGTTTACCGTTTGACCCGGTTCAATATTGCGGACAATCACTTTGCCGTTAATCGGCGCAATAATGGGCGTTGCCTTGTAAGCATTCTCCCAATACTGCAGTTCTCCGGGGTCTTTCATGCGCGCAGCATCCAGCAATGCCGCCCGTTCGGTGGAACTCAGCAACGCCAGGATTTGTCCGGTGCTTACACGGTCTCCCTCTTTGACCAATATTTTCTCCACCCGGCCGCCGATGGGCGGTTTGAGCTCCAAAGCCCCAAGACCAGTACCAAGAGCAGACCGGCACCGATTAAAAGTGTTTTCTTATTCATGCTCCAACCCCTCTCCCTTGGTCTGAATCCATTGCGCTTCTGCCAGTAGCAGTTCAGCTTGTGAATTCAAATATGCTTTTTGCGCTAAGA
This sequence comes from uncultured bacterium, assembly GCA_965371665.1. Lineage (GTDB taxonomy): Bacteria > Oederibacteriota > JAAXVQ01 > JAAXVQ01 > JAUVAV01 > JAUVAV01. The sequence continues at coordinate 41,622 of CBDUZI010000007.1, read as the reverse complement.
CCAACCGGTCTTCAATAATCGCCCAATCGTCAAACCCTGCCAACCCGCTGGAATACTGCGCATTGGCGATTTTGGCACGCGCTTGCGCAGCTTGAAAATACATCGTCTGTACGCGTATCTGTCCCACAGCATCTTGCAGGTCTTTCCATTTTTGTTCCAGATTAAATTGCACACCGTCTTTCCGGCTTTGCACATTGTTCTCCGCCTGCCGGAGTGCGTATTTGGCTTTAGCGATTGCGGCCAGGTTGGCGCCGCCGGCAAAGAGCGGCAGGGATAAGCTAATCCCGCCGGACACGCGTGATTCTTCAGGGAAAAAACGATCATCTTCCAGGCTAGCTGAGACACTGAGAGAAATCGAAGGATAAAGTTCTGCATAGGCTGATTGTACGGACCAACGGATTGCTTCTTTGCTTGCCAGTGATTCCTTCACTTCAGGCGTGTTGAGCATCAATGCCGGAATATCAGGCGCTTGGGAAATATCCTGCTCCACTTCAAAAGAACCAACCGCCTGGATCGGCGTGTTGGGAATCCCGATTACTTTGGCCAGTTTTTGTTTGGCTAATTTATGATTTCTCCGGGCTTGTTCGACTTCAAATTCTGCTTGGGCCAAATCCGCCTCTGCGATCAAGAGTGAACCGGCATGTTCGCGGCCGACTGCATAGCGCAGTTTGACCAAACCGACATTTTGTTTCCTTCTTTTCGCGATGACCTCAGTCATTTTTATTAGTTCACTGCTTTTTAGCAAACCGACAGAAGCTTCTTTAAGTTGATAGCGGATGGATGCTGAAGTGATGGCAAAACGGCTCTTGGCTTTTTCCAGTTGGGCTTGCGCTTTGCCTACCGCAGCCGGTGTTTTGAACCCGTCAAAGATCAATTGCCGAACCGATATGCCGGTGGCATAGCTCTCGCTGCCTGAGCTGGTTCTAACCGAAGCACTCAAATCCGCCTGAGGATACCAATTGCTGTAAGCGCTGGTCAGCTCGGCTTGCGTCTGTTGCAGTTCAGCTTCTGCGGCTAAAAAATCGGGATTGTGTTTTTTTGCGGCTTGTAAATAATCGGCCCAACTGGTTATTTCAGCCGCTGCTGCATTTTGGAATAAGGCATATACCAGGAAGCCGGTACAGATCCCTTTTACATATCGCACCCTTTCATCCCCTCCTTCTGTCCCGCATATATAACTGCCTATTTATAGATTAGAATGTTTGCTTAGGAAAATTCTATGCATCCCTTTTTGCATTTGTTGGCTACCTTTTTTTATCATATCCAGACAGTACTTTGACTATGCGTATATAATACGCTTGGGAAAGGGAAAAAGTTTCATTTTTTTTGCTGGGTTTTTGAAAAACCAGGCGTCAACCGGTTATCTTGTTGGATTTATTGCCGAGCTGGAGCCCGGCGAGCCCAGAATCATGTAACCCTATATCACGTCGGGGCACGGCGCGCCGTGCCCCTACTTGAACGCTGAAAAAATGCTAAGTTAGTGCCATTCTATAGTATCCCTGGAATTACAGGCTCACTTCCGGTCAAAAAAAGGATTTTTGCCGGCGGCCGAGAGGGGAATGCCATAGGCTATCTTGACTCCCTCACCCAGCAATTTCAGGGACAAGGCCGCCATGCCCATAGTGTACATAATGCGATTATCCGCATGCCGACTGGCCGCTACGGCGACTGCCGAGCCTATGGCTATACCCAAATCTCCGGTATTGAAGGCACAGACCGCCCCGGCCGCCTGGTTGGCTTCGCAATTTTCGAATCCACAGAACCCGCAATATTTCAAGTTTAACGGTTTTACACAGGTCCCAATTAATACTGCCAGCTTGGCGTGGTGCCGGATATTCCTGGCATCGCGCAGAAACGAAGGCACGTTTTTTTCCTGCCCCAAACGCTCCATCTCGTCCGCCACAGCCTGAATATCTTTCTCTTCCAGGATGGCAATTTCCAGATTATCCTCCCCCCGCCCCTTGGGCGCGGTAACGGCTGCCAGCACCATGGCCTCAGCCGCCTGCATTAATGCTTTTTCCTCTGTCTCACGGATCATATTATTTTCTCCTTATTTAATAAACTCCAGTGTGCATCGCTGAACCCAGCCGTGTCCCTGCCGGCCGAACCTTACTTCCACCCAGGCTTCTTCTTCCCGCCGCGCTACTACGCGAGTCCCTTCACTCAGCAGGGAAATCGCTTCCGCCTCCCGATAAGGCCGGACGAACAGCTTGACTTCCGGGATCATGATCACCGCCCTTTTCCACCAGTATCTCTCTCCATACCGAGCTCCGGCCCAGAGGCCGACTGTCAGGAATATAATCATAAAAACCAATAATAAAGGGCGCCAACTGCGAAATCGGCGGGGCCATAATATTATCAGGCTAATGATTATTACTGCAAGAAAATAACCAAGCGACGCTGTCACGGCCAATTCATTGACCGTAAAACTGCGATATAAGAAAATCAGAGGTCTTTTAAGCCCGGACCATGATCCGCTAAAGCCGTTTTCTTTTGCCAAGCGCGCGGCCTGTTTAAGATTATACTTTATATCCCGATTCCGGGGCGCCCGGTGCAATCCGCGTTCATAAGCCAGGATCGCCGGGCCTGCTTTCCCCTGCCGAAGATAGGCGTTGCCCAGGTTATAATACAGCGCAGGATGCTTGATTTTAGATTCCAAGACTTTCCGGTACGCGGTCTCAGCCTCCTGATACCGGCCTTCCCGGGCCAGGGCATTTCCGCGTAAAAAGTGCTTTTCCGCCTCTCCGGCATAGACCGGCCCCATGGCTAAAAGCGTTATTCCTACGGCTAAATTAACTTTTTTTCGGAGTCCGTGATTATTTTTATGCGTCGTCCGCCATATCTTTTCGAATTCCCGTATGGCCCGCTTTAAATCACGATGCAGCAGGCGCATATCCTTGGCCGGCAGGGTTACCGCGGCGTAGCGAACATACTCGCAAGCCGTCAAGGCGGTTTTAAAACGCATACGCAAGCGGACCGGAATATTGTATTTCTCAAAAAATTCCGGCAGCCGCTCTGCGCCGATATATGCGGACGCAAATCCAAACCTGGCCGCCAGATATTCAGAAGTAATCCTGGTCAAGCCTGTATAGAACTTGTCTGCCCGGCCCTGCCGGATATATCGCCGGAGATGCCGTAATGATTGCTTAGCTTTAGGATAGGCGCGCCGAATGCGCAGAACCTTGGGATCAGGCTGTGCCCGGCTGTATAATCGCCGGCCTCCCCATACCAGAAGAATTGCTCCCAGTCCCATGGCCTGTATCAGCCAGAAAAACCGGCTCTCCACCATACCCGGCCGGCTGGGCCGGAGCCGGACAGGAATGCTGCGGTTGGGTTTTAAATACATGGCCAACGGCTGAGATTTTTCCCCGCCACCTTGAACCTGGGAGAACGGCAATACCTCTATTTCCGGAATCCGGGCTGTGGCAGTGCACCATTGCTCATGTTCCGGGTCGAAGTAGCGCATGACAGCTTTGCTCAACCTTCCCCTTCCCGGAGAAGGGAATATTACCTGGTAGCCATAGGTTCGTTGACCTTCCAACTGGTCATCCGCCCGGCTGATCCGCTCGCTGGTTTCTTCCAGATACAGACGGTAATGGGTATCTTGCTTCAAGAAAGGAGCCGGCGCCATTCGCACATTGCCCCGGCCGCTTAGCGTCACTTTCAATCCCAGGGGAACTTCTACTTCGGTCCGGCCGGCTTCCAGTTCGGCTTCCAGCTTATAGTTCCCTACCAATCCATTGCCTATTCCCCTCCTTAACGGCGCCGGATCTCGCGGCAACGGTTTTACCGCCACTGTCAGAGGTTCCGTTGTATACGCTCTCGTTTTGCCCTGCTCAGTTAAAGTTACCCTGGCGGGACCGATCACCAGCGTCCCGGCCCGTACCGGAAAAAGCGCGGTCCGATAAATCCGTCCCATATAACATTGACTGACTCCTGATGTCCTTTCCTCGATCTTACGCTGGGGCAGGGCTTCTATCAGAAAGCCGGTCATGCTCGGCGGTTGGTAATTTATCCTCGTCTTGTCACCGGTGCTGTAATGCCAGCTGACGGTTAAAATTAATTGTTGATTAACGTATATCTCCTGGTGGGATATCCTGGCTGTAAAACCAGGTTCTTGACCACCCAGCCGCTCTATATCCGGAGCCGCGGATTTAACGGCTCTCCGATTATACTTCCGCCCTAAGCCGCGTCGCTGATAGACATACCCGGAACGTGACCCTTCAATCGTAATTTTCAGTTCCTGCGTCCGGTACCACTGCCCACGGTAGCGGACTTTCACCGGTGGAATATTGTATGTTCCGGGTTGGCGGGCCAGAAAAACCGTACGTTTGGTTCGCACTTTCCATATCCGGCCATCTAAATTAGTCATAGCATCGGATTGATAAGTATTAATGATATCAAAGTCCGGTAAAAGCGGCTGTCCCCAGGAGGATATTTTCTTGAGCTCCGGGGCTATGATTTCCAGCGTCAGGGTAAAACTTTCATCCAAATGCGCCTGACGCCGATCAAGCCGGGCCGTAAAAGACCGCAGGGATTCAGCCTGGTCTTCGCCGGCCTTCCCGCTCTCCCATAACGGTTCGGTCATTAACTCTTCTTCCCTAAAATCCGACTCTGCCTTCAGCTTATGGCCGGTGGACAAACGGCGGCGGCCGGCGGCGCTCCCTGTTTCTGAGAAAAGACTGTATTTTTTTATGCTTGGCAGGTTTTTGGTTGCTTCCGGAACGGGCGTAAGCGTTGGCGGATCCCTATCTTTTTTCCAACCCGCTTTCTCCCAAATCGGTTCTGTGATTAACTCCTCTTCCTGGCTCACTGTTTCCGCCCGGGCCAGGCCGGCGCTTAAAACCGCGGTCCCAACTATTACTACGCTGATTAATAAAATCCGCATAATTTTACCAGTCCGGACCTTGATAACCACTTTCTTCAGTATTGCTATGGGCCGCGTTTTTTTGAATCATGCTTTCCTCGGCCTCCAATGACCGCAGCGTACGCATGGCATCTTCGCGGGACATGCCGGGCCGCCGCTTTCCATTTTCATCTTCCGAGGTTTTGGCCCGGCTCCCCTTATTCCGGCGCTGGGTAGTTCTAACCTGCTCCTCTCCGGGCTTAGCCTGATCATTCTCCCGGCCCGGGGTACGAACCCGGTCCCAACCCGGTTTATCCGCTCCCCCGCCCGGCGAAGTCCCCTGCTTATTCCCCAGGGTTTTCTCTTCCCGCCGGGCCATACTAGTGGTCCTTGTTTTAATCTCCCGCAAAATCAATTCCAGGTTATATCTCGCGTCAAGATCGTGGGGATCCAGGAGCAATACTTGTTTAAACGCTTCCGCTGCCTCCCACCAGCGTTCTTTAGTTGCTTGTTTAATCCCGAGGTTAAACACCGCATAGCCGCGATTATACCAGCTATCACGTAATAATGATCTCTGGGCCTTGCTCTCGGACCGGACCAAGGCCTGGTAGGCTGTAAAATATTTATACTGCGCCAGTAAAACGCAGCCCAGATTATATTCTGCCAGGGGATCGCCCGACCGGTTTTTCCGGGCCTGATCAAAACTTTGTTCAGCCCGTATCAAATCATTTTTCTTATACTCTTCCATGCCTTTTTTCATCATCTGCCGGGTGGAGGCCCGGACTCCGGGCACTGCCAGCCCCCAGCATAATATTATTAACACGGCGGGCTTTCCGGCCCGCTTAAAAAAACGCCGGCCCCAGGCCCAATTAAATCCGCGGCGTCTTCCCAAGAGTAACTCAAACCAGAGCAAGACCAGGGCCGCGGCCAGGGGCCAGGAATAATAATCTTTCCAGATTTGAGAGCGTTCGGAGAATAGTTCCATGCGCTCCAGGCGATTTAGTTCTTTGATCAGTCCGTCAACCTCCCGTTGCCCCGGCGAAAGACGGAAATATATTCCTTCTCCCAGTTTAGCCAGCCGTTGCAATAATTCCTGATTCAACCGGGTCCGGTGGGCCGGCTTCCCCGCCGCGGCTGCCGTAGGTCCGGGAAGTGCTTCTCCTGCCGGGGTTCCTACGCCTAAGCAATAGACTCTGACTCCCTGGCCGACAGCCTGCTTTAATCGCCGGAAAGAGATTTTGCCGTAATTCTCGCCGTCGCTGATAATGACCATAACTTGGTGCCGCGCTCCGGTCCGCGCAAAGGCTTCCAGCGCCTGATCGAGGGCGCTGCCCAGATTAGTGCCTCCGAGTGGCAGGTTCATGGTATCCATGGCATCGATCAGCAATTTCAAGGCAGCCAGGTCGCGGGTCAGGGGACACTGCACGAACGAAACTCCGGCAAAATTCACCAAACCCATCCGGTTTTCCGATAGACGATCCACCAGGTAAAACAAAGCCCGTTTGGTTCGTCCCAGGCGGCTGGGTTTAATATCCCGCGCCTCCATGGAGCGCGAGTTATCCATTAAAAATAAAATGTCCAGCCCCTGCCTTTTCACTTCGGAGCGCATCAGCCCTGCCTGGGGCCGGGCCAAACCAAAAATCAGGCTGGTCAAAGCCAGCAGCAATGCCAAGCGGCTGATAAATTTCTTGACCTGGCTGTTCCCGGTGGTTAATTGCGCGGCTAATCGCGATCCGGTAAAATCATGCAGGCGTTGACGGGCCCGGCGATCCGCCCACCACCAGCCCACAATAAATACCGGCCAAAGCCCCAGCAAATACAGTGCTTCCGGGTTGGCAAAGCGAAACATGCTGCCTTTTCCTTTCCGGCTTTATAAAACGCCGTGTCCTTAGCTTTTTTAAATCCCCTCTCCTCTGGGATAGGGTTAGGGAAAAGTACTTTTAATTATCGCAAAACATGAGATAATAGGCCAATCAAAAAGCATTTGTTTTCCCCTTTTTATGACTTTAGCTCAGCAGCGCGAGGAAACTTGGGCATGTCAAAATTTCAAAACTATTTTTGGTTAATCATCGTAGTGCTCTACCTGGTTATGCCGTGGGATCTCCATCCCGGCCTGTGGGACGATCTCCTGGTACTGGGTACTTACGTATTTTTACTCTATCGTTATCTTCAAAAGATCAAATCGGCTGGAGAGGCTTATAGGCGAACTCGGAAAGATGACCAGGGAGACACGCGCCCGGGATCAGGCCCGGCCAAGGAGCAGGCGGCTATGTCTGCTCAGGAAGCTTATAGGCTTCTGGGTGTCTCGCCGGCAAGCTCACCGGCAGACTTGCAAAAAGCTTATCATGCCCGGATGGCGGAAAACCATCCTGATAAAGTCAGCCACTTGAGCCGCGAATTGCAGGAACACGCTCATCGCTTGACCATGCGCATCAATCAGGCCTACGCCTTGATAAAACGCCTTTACTCTTGACATGACTATTTGAATTGACTATAATAGGTTAGCGAATAAAAGGGGGATAGCTCTATGAAAACCATGGCGGTTAGCACCTTTAAAACCTACGCGCTTAAGGTGATCGATCAGGTTGCCAAGTCTCAGGAGGGTGTGGTTATTACTAAAAGAGGAAAGGCGCTGGCCCAACTCATTCCGTTTCGTTCTTTAAAGAAGAAGCCCGTTCCGGGAAAGCTTGCCCCGACACTGATTTTTGAAAAAGATATTGTTACTCCGCTTGGCAAAAATTTATGGGAAGCCTGTAAATGAAGTATCTCCTGGATACGCATACCTGGATTTGGTGGAACCTTCATCCCCAAATGCTTTCGCGTAAGGTTAAAGCGGTTATTTCCAATACCCGGAGATATGAAGAGCTGCTTTTGTCCGCAATTTCCGTATGGGAATTTTGCAAACTCCTGGAAAAGAAACGCCTGGCTGTTTCTTGTGACCCCGGGGAATGGATTGAACAGGCCCTGGATATGCCGAAATTACGGTTGTTGCCGTTGACTCCCGTTATTGTATGCCGCTCAACAACCTTACCCCAACCTTTCCATGATGATCCTGCCGATCAAATTATAGTGGCCTCTGCCCGTGAAGAAAATGCGGCTTTGTTGACAAAAGACACACGTCTTCTGAACTATAAGCATATCCGGAGTATTTGGTCGTAAAACCGGTCGTGTCCGGGTCGTTCTTAAATAATGCGGTCAAATTCCGGGTTAGCCTACCCCTGTGGTTTAATCGGTTAGCCGCTTCATCCCCGGATTTCAAGCCGGGGATGAAGCGGGATAGTAATGCGGGGAAATTGAATGTTTAATCTTTTCATAGTTGATTAATTATTTTGCAGGGATTTCCAGCAGCGACAACGTCGCCCGGAATATCTTTTGTGACAACACTTCCGGCACCGATTATGGTTCTCTCCCCTATAGATACTCCGGGACAAATCACAACTCCACCGCCTATCCATACATGCTTGCCCAGGGTAATTGGTTTTGCGTTCTCTAGGCCTTGCAAACGTATTTTCCAGTCAAGGGGATGCGTTGCAGAATAAACCCGCCGACCACCGGATATCGGATAAAGCAATTCAGGCCCAGGAGGCGGATGTCGCTTTCCCAGGCCTGTTGAAACCTAGCCTCTCCTGGAGAGTTAGCATTTATTTCTCTATTTTCAGTTTTTTAGTTTTCTGTCGGCTACAACCTCTGCAATGGTTATTTATGGCATCTCCGGCGCGAAACGGATCGTGTCTCTCTCTTCGTCGATAAACGGCAGAGGCTCGGGCGGTTCCAGCGACTGTGCCGGCCAGAAAGATGCGTTCTTACTGATTTATTATCGTCTTACCACAAGATTGACTGTAGTGAAAACAGCTGGAAAAGTCAAGCGCTAACCCCCGCCCGAGACTGTATCATAACTGGTTTTTAGAGGCAATTGTGTTATTTTGTCATTCCGAACGCAGTGAGGAATCTCCACGAAAACGCTTAATTTAAAAGGACGTCCGGAGATGTCTCGGCCTGTCCTGGATGGTTTAGTCCAGGGCTACGCTGCGAAATGACAAACTTAGTGAAATTGCTCAAAAACAGAGTTGCGACACAGTCTCCAACACGACCCTTACGGCGTGCGGCGTTCCAGGGTTTGGGCCATAATCAGCTCTGAGGCGAAGAGCAGAAACGCCAGCCAAATAAAGACCGGTCCGATATCGCGCCGTGCTTTGAAGACCTTCGATTTTAGCCGTGCTTGCTCCAGCTCCTGAATTTCCGAGTAAATGGACGCTAATTTTTTTCTATCGTCCGCGCGAAAATATTCACCCTGGGTTTTTTTTGCGATGCGCTTAAGGGTTTCTTCATCCATGGCCTCGATATGCACCTTTCCGTCCGGCCCTAAAAAAGCCCTTTCCCCTCTCACCGCATCCTTAACCATGATCGGCGCGCCCTGGGCCCGGCCCATGCCAATGGTATATATTCGAATATCCAAGGCAGCGGCCATATCCGCGGCGGTAATCGGATCCACCTGGCCGGCATTATTTCGCCCATCGGTAAGCAGGATGATTACCTTGGACCGGGCCTCGGAATTTTTTAAGCGATTGATACCCGTGGCTATGGCCATGCCGATAGCCGTACCATCTGTTGTCATGCCGATTTCCAGATGATCCAATAATGTGAATAGCACCTGATAATCCAGGGTAAGGGGACAAACAATATAAGCGCGGGCGGCAAAAGCGATCAATCCCAGGCGGTTGCGGCTCTCCTTAGCCAGGATTTCCCGCAGTACGGCTTTGGCGGATTGAAGCCGGTTTAAAGGCTCGAAATCCCGCGCTGCCATACTGCCGGAAATATCCAATGCCAGTATAATATCCAGGCCGCTCGCGGTTTGAAAACGCACCTGGTGAATTATCCCGGGCTGAGCCGCCGCTAAAATAAGTATGGTTAAAGCCGCCAAGCGCAGCAGCTCCCGGATACCGCTGCCCGGCCTCCGCCCTCCCTTAAAAGCTTTATGCAGGGCCGAGGTTTCCGGATAAAACATAGCTGCCGGCCGGCCCCAGCCGTGACGCCGTAAAAATATAGTTAGCGGTACGGCTGCCAATATCAGCAGTACCCAGGGATATCCAAAAGTTAACACGCGTCCTCCGTGACCAAGCCGCTCGGCCGGTTATGGTCCCCGGCTAAAATCATGCCGGGGTGACATGTTGCCAGAATTTCAGAAACATGTCACTAGATGTGTACCTCCAGTTTGCGCAGGATTTTTTTCACAATCCGTTTTATTTTATATTTCAGGCGTTTTCGCAGCAGCCACAGTCTGTTCAGCCTTTTCAAATCCAAGCGATAGGGATCCTCGCGGGGCATTATGCCGGTATTTCTGAAAATGACCCTAATTTCCCGTGTAATCATTTCTCCATTGTCCAAATAATCATAGCTCCAGGGCAGGGGTTGGCGGTTCGCGTTATTTTTCAGCCTCTCCCGGTATCCCTTGCTCAATTTTTGCATCACGCCTGCACTTGCCTGCCCCCAGGTTTCTACGGCCCAAGCAAATATTTTTTTATCAATATCTGAAAAATGGATAAATCGCACCGGATAGCGGTTGACGGTCAGACGCTGTTTAGCATATTTCAAATGTCTCCCGTCTATATTCCAAATGGCGATGTTATAACCAGGGTGCTTCAAAAGATGCACCTTGAATAAAGTGGGCGCCAGGTCGACCCATTTTTGGTCAGTGAAAATACCGTTCTTCTTGTCAATATAGCAGGCATGCTTGATCCGTTCATTCCACCAATCGAGAAAGCGCACGGCCTCCGGGGAGCGCCGGAACGCTAAAAAACCCATATTATAAATACCATGATTCATGCAGCTCATTTCCATTTCCAGATTCCCCGGGGTCAGCAAGTGGGGCGTCAGGATGATGGCATGCCGGGCCAGCAACCGCTTCACTTCAACCAATCCCGAATAGAGCATGATGTCGGGATCTAAATAGACGAAATTGGTTTCGGTTTTGAATAGCGCCAACAGATATTTCATCAATTGCGCCTTCATGGCAGTGGCGCCCTCGATTAATTCGTGTTTTATAATAAACCGGTTGTAATTCTCGAATCCCAGGTCCTGGGCCAGAACAACTTGGTCAAAAGGATAATCGCGGACGTCTTCGGGCATTTGCTTTTCCACGATGCACAGGCAGAACTTCCCTTCCCGGTCGTGCTGCTTGATGGACTCTGCCAGCACCTTGGCCCGCGGCAAATAATTGGCGCATATAATCGTGCTATAAATCATGATTTTCCTCAGCCTTGCCCCCGGACTTTTTGAACCAACCGTAGATCCGCGAAAATATTAAAAAGTATATCTTTTTCAAAACCGGGGACTTGAGCAGCCGCAGTTCCACCTTCAGGGCCGGCGAATGTCGGATGATCTCGCCGTACAGGTTTATTTGCCGCTGCATCTTCTGACGGTGGCGGATATAATGCAGCATATTATTATCCCGCAAAAACAAGTCCCGGTGGTTGTAGAATATCCGCGTATACACCTCGGGCATTTTGCCGCCGGCCTTGAGCCGGGTGGTACGCGAATTTTTCCGCACCTGGCAATAAAACAGGATTTTGTTGATCCGGTGGACCCGGCACTTCTCTTTTTCAATCAAGGAGAGCCAAAAATCGTAATCCTCCATGCCCTCCCTCATTTGCGGGTCGAACCCCCCGGCTTTTTTCCATGATGTTCTCCTGAAAAGCGCCGATACGAATATCATATTGTCCAAAAAAATATTTTCCAGGGAGTATTCGGGCAGCTCTATTTCCTGGGTTTCTCCTCCGAAATAACGGCCGCGGCAGTAGACAATGCCGACCTTTTTATCCGATTCCATCACCTTGACCGCCTCGGCAATGTACCTTTTTCCCAGCTTGTCATCGGCATCCAGCGGCAGGATGTATTTGCCCGAGGCATTTTCAATCCCCGCATTTCTGGCCGCTGCCGGACCGCTGTTAGGCATGCGCAAAACCGTGAGCTTCGGTTTGACATATTGGGCGAGTAATTGGTTGGTGTAGGCATCAGTCGAACCGTCATTGACAATGATAATTTCAATGTTTTTATAAGTTTGCTGCAATGCCGAATTAACGGCTTTATCTATATATTCACCGTCATTATAACAAGGAATAATCACGCTTACTTTGGGCTGAGCTTTTTTCATTTGCTTTCCTTTGCTATTAAATTCCCTATATGCTTTGCCTTTTCGACAATTGAAACGCGGGGACTTCGCGGCCATCGCATTAAACACTTATGCGCCATTAATGTTTTAGGTATTCTTTTACCACCTCACGCGGTATCCCGCCTATTCTCATTCTGTGGTTATCCAACCAAGCAGCACGATCACATATTTTTTCGACCTGATTCAAATCATGGGTGACGAATATGATCGTAACGCCCTGTTTTTTAAACTCTAATATCCGGTTAATACATTTCTTTTGAAATTCAGTGTCTCCTACTGACAATATTTCATCCACCAATAATATTTGCGGGTCAAGGCAAGCCACCACGGAAAACGCCAGCCGGGCCAACATCCCACTGGAGTATATGCGAATGGGCTGTTCAATAAATTCATCCAGTTCTGAAAATTCTATTATTTCAGCAATTTTTTTATCTACTTCAAAACGTGTCATACCCAATAATATGCCATTAAGGTAAATGTTTTCTCTGCCGGTAAGTTCATGATGAAACCCTGATCCCAATTCCAATAAAGGCGAGACTCTTTTTTTGACAATTACTCTTCCGCTGGTGGGCTTTATAACACCGGCCATCAATCCCAAAGCCGTGCTTTTACCGGCCCCGTTTTTACCAATAATCCCAAATGTTTCCCCTTCCATTATTTCACCGTCAATATCAATAAGCGAATCATAATGGGTTTTTTTCAGCGCCACGAGTGCTTTGGGCAGGTTGAATAGAAATCGCTTAAGGCCGCCGGTTATGTGATGATAATGCGGATAGCTTTTGCTAACCTTCTCAAATATGATGACCGGCTTACTCATACCACCTCCGCAAATTTACCGGATAGCTTTTTATATACCAGGAGTCCAACAACCAAAGCCAGGATACTATAACCAAAACTGATCAAGCTATAAAACCCATTTAATTGACCATCCATAAAAAGACTGCGCCAGCTAATAACGAGAGGCGCAAAAGGATTAAAATGAATTAAATACTGATACTTCGTAGGTATCATTGCTACCGGATAAATAATCGGTGTGAAATAAAAAGAAAACACTAACGCAATGGTCACCAATCTCTCCAAATCTCTAAAAAACAAGTTTATCGAAGATAGCATTAAAGTAATTCCGTAAACAAATACTAATTGAATAACCAGCAGCAGCGGAATACCATAGAGCCATGAAAAATGACAGGGCTTGTTTTCAAACAGCATGAATAAAACAATCACTGGAACCGAGAGGATGTAATGCAGCATATCCTGCAGCACAATAGTAAGCGGGAGAACATTTCTGGGAAAATCAACTTTTTTTACAATACTGGCATTAGAAAGAAAAATCGATGGCGCAAGGCCTAGAGAGTTCGATATCCATTGCCAGGGGAACAAACCCATAATCAGAAACAAGGCATAATTTTCCATATCGATTTTCATAATGATTTTAAAAGCAACAAAGAACACAATGGCAAAAGCCAAGGGATTGGCAATGGACCAAAAATACCCTAAAATGCTGTTTTTATAGCGTACTTTTAAATCTTTATGCGTCAGCACTAAGATTAAATCTATTAAATATAGATATTTTCTCTTCACATTCCCCTCAATCCGATTTTAATGACATCCCCGCTTAATTGAAATCAAAACCTCATTATATTCGGCTTTCAATCCAAAGTCGATATTTTCAATCAATATCATTTTTGTCTCCATGCCGCTGTGTTCATATATATACTGTGTAATATCATATCCCCAGTCCCTGACTACCAGATGCTCGCCGTGGTAATCCTGGTTCTCTAAATGGCGGACGCCATTTAACTGCTCGTCCCTTACCGCACGAATCCGGGTTGCTTTATTTCTCCTGACCAAAGGCACGGTAAATACATGGGCTCCCCCGGGTTTTAAGGTTCTGGCAATTTCCTGAAATGCTTTTCCCGGATAAAAAACATGCTCGAATACATCTGAGGTAATATGCAAATCAAACGTTTCATCTGGAAAAGTTAATTTTTCCAGATTTTCACACCGAAACCCGGCTTTAATTTCACCGCATTTAATTTCCGGATAATACATGCTGGGTAAATAATCTTTGCAACCATCTCTTATTTTACGGCTGGCCCCGGTCCAAACCGGCGAGGATTCATGAATCTTCAAATCTCGCCAATGGGGAAAATATAATTCCAAACACAACATTAATGCGCGTTCTTTGGGTATTGATTGGCACTGCCCGCACCGGTAATGATCGCGCAGCCACTCATAGGGTGATAAAAACGTGACCCTCCGGTCACAGCAGATGCAATAACCATCATTTTGGAACATGTTGCCGCCGGTTTTCTTCATATTCACTCGATAAGGTAATCCGCTCAATGACCATGCCCTGCAATTGATACCGCCCGGCATGCGAAGCCATGTCAAAACGCAATGGCTTTTCGAATGCCTCAGCCGTCACTAAAAATACAAATAGATTTTCTCCGGTCTCAACCCGAACCCGTTGACTTTGTGCCTCGCTATAATTGCGCTCGTGTTTTTCCCGCCAAAATAACTGGGCGGTTGTTTTTCGAAAAGATTGCAAATTAATCAATATTTTATAATATCCTGGCTCAATGCGTTTTAGTTGCGGCGACAAATAGACATACGAATCCGGGCCCAAAGCATTCAATTCCACCGCCTTCGGCGTTTTTCTAATGACCACCTCATTTTCAGGAACAATGACCTTTCCCAATTGTTGGGGCGACAATGCTTTGATCGGAACACTCGGATAAATCATATACGCTATCGCTGCTTGAGAATCCTTTGCCCTGGTTTGCTTTGATACCGCCAACTGTTGCTGGTCAGTCCCCAGGCCCTCAATCCGAGCCGCATGAATAAAATAGCGTCCTTTCTCCGTTCCCGGATCAATCCGCAGGGGATACGCAAGCACCTCTGGTTCCAATGCAAAACTTAGCTGGTTGCCTCCGGTGGTCACTGATTTTTGTTTGCTTTTTTGCTCTGCATACTTTTCCATGTCTGAATGTTTATAAAAAACCTGACAGCAACTGCCTGCCGGAACCTCCAAATCAAGGATTAACCTCGGTTTAGAACCGGCGAAATCACCGGAAAGTGGCGGCAAAAGAAAATAAGGATCATTTTCCTCAGCATCAATCAGCATCCCTCCCGGGACAAGCTTACACTGCGTTGTGGGATTCCCGGCTGCCATGGGATCCCAGGCTGGCAAAACCAGTCCTTTCTCGCCCGTCACCAGAATGGGCCAAATCCGGTTCTTCCTCAACATAAACTCCTTCCCACTATTTTCTTCTTGATCAGCGAGACGGCGCAAACTAAACGCATGAATGACAAAATTACCGGGCTGCGTGCTAGGATCAAATCGTTTTTTATAATAAAGACTTTCGGCCGGTAAATTAAAGTTCAAATGATTTTTCCCCATCTTGACTGGTTTGCTCAGACTGCGTTGCTCATCAAAAGTTTGATGACGACTGTCCTGATAATACAGCTGGCTTTCGGTATTGATCGCCGAGTCCATCACCACGCTTATCTGATACTCCCCACTATAATCCAACTGTTGCGCCGGCAAATAAATCATCGGATTGGTTCCCAAAACCCGTACGTGCATGCCATCTGCCTGCATGGCCATAGTAGTTTCATCATTGGAGGAAATATACGGTAAGTCGGCTTGGTCCAGTTCATACATTTTTTCAAAATGATAGCTGTCTAACAGGCTATCCATGGTTTGCAAAACCATCCGCTCGCCAATCTCCAGAATGATGCGATCGTACCCTTGGGTGAACGTCTCAAACCGCCCTTCGGAAGAAATTCTGTCATAATGAACAAATGTAATATCTGTAAAAAACTGGCGAAGGGTTTCTCGCGAATAGGCTACCATGGAGTCATGTAAAAATAGTGTCTTACCCGTTATCATCGGAGGCCCCGAGCTTTTCGATACATACCGCAACAAACCATTGACACCCAATTCTGGTTCCAGATATTCCATGCTGGTTTTCCCAACCTTCGCGCGCCGAATATCGATCAAGTGGCGAAGCTCCTTGCGCCGGTTCATGCCCGTCATCAAGGTTAAATCCCCGCAAAAAAAGTCCTCACCGTTGTCCACCACCTCATCCGCTTGCCAAATCCCGGGGTACAATCTCTCGAGAATTTCGCGGCACATGATTAGAGATCCGGCAGGAGTGTGGTGCGTATCGGTCTGGTAAAAAATTTTTTTCAAGGCAGTTTGCTTCCCTTGGGCGTAAGCTTCCCAAAGTGGGAGCACACACCCAAAAGGACGTTTTTCAAAATGCCGCCGCAATGTCTCGCTGCGGTGATTACCCTGCCTGATATACTTCCCCGACAGAGCACTTAGCATTTCCGGGTAAATAGCATGTTTGTCCGGCGGAATAACCAGCAAGAACTCGGGTTCATTGGCCGGATATTTTTTTAAAAAATTATCGATCCTGCCCAAAACACGCGCCACCCCTTGGGGCGTTTCGTTTTTTATAAAATAGGCGTCCCGGATGAAAAGCCAGCCTGCTTTTCCGATATCAACAAATGCATAATCCCGGCGCCGAAATATGAAGTAGTCCATATTTCTTTGCAAAACAATTAAAGCCCTTCGAAAAACTAAGCGATCACTCAAAGCCCCGGAAAAACACTGGTAGAAATAACGATTTACTAAATCCGAGGACGCGGCAAACCCCGGAAATCCATTTGGTTGCCGTTTCTCAACCTTTTGAATAAAATCAGCATTGCTCTTTCCCATCCAGGGCGCGGCAAAAAAATGGCCGCAACTCCCGGCCAGAAACAGAACGGTAATAAGGGCGGACGTTTTTTTTATCATATTAAAATCGGAAATATATAAAGGGCTTAAAATCTCTGCTTACAATCATCATACTGGCTAGCAGCATACCCATGGTCACGATGCCTATTTTCAACAAATTCACTCTTCGTCCTTCTGTCTTTTCCATTAAGACCCCGAGAGGCCGATTGCCTGATAAAAATACAATCACCAAACCAATTAGCAGCCAAATCACACCTTGCAACATTTCGTAATCCGGTGTCAACGATGCGGTTCCTGCCTGCCATGCAAAAAGGGTCTGATAGTAGTGGACCGCCTGGGTTAAATTCTCCGCCCGGAATAAAACCATACCAAGCATGACCACAAAAAAGGTGGCCCTGCGGCGCAGCCATAGGTTTTGCGGTTTTTCTGTCCTTCCGTAACCGAAAAATCTTTCCGCGCTCATCCAGAGACCATGATAAAGACCAAACGCAATAAATGTCCAGTTGGCGCCGTGCCAAAAACCAACCAAAATAAAAACCGTGAAAAGATTGAGGGAAACCCTCCAGCCGGGTACCCGCGAACCACCCATGGGAATATATACATAATCGCGAAACCAACGCGAGAGTGTTATATGCCAGCGCCGCCAAAAATCAGTTACACTGATCGCCAAATAGGGGCGGTTGAAATTTTCCGGCAACTTAAACCCGAATAAATGCCCTAAACCGATTGCCATATCGGAATAACCCGAAAAATCAAAATACACCTGAATGGTAAAAGCGAGTAATCCCAGCCAGGCGAGCCCGGTCGAAAGGCCGCCGCCTATGGAAAAAATATGGTCAGCCAGCACGGCTATCGAATCAGCCAGCACAACTTTTTTAAATAACCCAAGACAGAAGCGCACCGCGCCCTGACCAAACCGGTCCAGGGTCACTGTCCGTTCATGAATTTGCCCGGCAATCTCATGATACCGGACAATCGGCCCGGCAATCAGCTGAGGAAACATGCAAATATACATGGAAAAATCTACGGGATTACGCAGCGGCGCAACTCTTCCTCGGGCCACATCAAACACATAACTCATGGCTTGGAAAGTGAAAAAAGATACTCCAATTGGCAATATAATCTGAGAAATGAATATTGGTTCAAATCCGGGAATTAATTTTTCTGTCACAAAATTAATCTGATTAATCATGAAATTGGTATATTTATAATAGCCCAAAATCCCGAGATTAATGATCACGGTTCCCACCATGGGCAGATTGCTCACCCACCGCTTGGAAGAATGTATCGCTTTTCCAGCTAATAAACCAAGCAACCAATTTAAAATAATAGAACTGATGAGGATTAAAACAACTCCGCCGGCTCCCCAAAGATAAAAAACCAGGCCTGCCAACATGAAAACAAAATTGCGCAACTCCGGTTTCACGGCAAAGTAAACCAATAATACAATCGGCAAGAAATAAAATAAAAATGTTACTGACGAGAAAACCACATTAACCCCTTCACAATAACCTTAGGTATATTTAGTGCGTTGATGATCAGTGTCCTGGTTTTAATAAAAACGCTACATAATCCTCAAATTGAAATTCTTTCTCAATTATACTCCTGGCATTTTGACCAATACTTTTTCTTTTTTCGGGTTTCTGTAAAAGACTTACAACTTCATTGGCCATGGCGGCAACATCTAAAAAGGGCACCAATAGTCCTTGGTTATCCCGTAATAATTCCGAAGCTCCGCCGCTTTTCTCAAAAGCTATTACCGGCATGCCGGCTTCCATGGCCGAAAGCATGACATTGGGGAAAGGATCTTCACGTGAGGTTAATAAAAACAGCTCACTGGCAGCCATATACTTTGCCACGTCCTTTTGAAATCCCACAAAATGAATACGCTCCTTATTTTCCAATTGAGCCAGATCATGTTCGCACCAGGACTTCACCTCAGGGGATAATTCTCCGACCCAAATAAAATGGATATTTCCCAACGCGTCATGGTCAAGCACCTTGTTGGCAACTGTCAGAAATATATCCGGCCCTTTGCGGATCCCGCCGGCAGCGCAATTCATAATAATTGTGGGATGATCGCCCAGCTCGTGTTTTTTTGCTATCGCTTGTTTGGCTTGCTCGCGCTGCTTAAGATAACCATTGGGTTCCAGTACCCCCTGGGGTCTGATTAGTGATTGCTGGGGCTCCCCTCCGAAACATAGGGCAAAGGCCTCACTTACATAATGTGAAGGAAATACCAGTTTATCAGAAGCTTGAATTGTCTGGGCAGTCAATGTCTGATAACCGCGAGACTCAATAGTTGTAGGCATTTCATTTACCAATGTGATGACTTCCATACCTCGCTGTTTTAAATAAAACGCCACATTACCGGCTACCACAGTGCATGCCAGTGCTTGCTTGACACCTGCGGTTTCCAGTTTTTGCCATATCGTGGCTAAGGCTGCGGCTTCTGATCCTTGCCGGGATGTTTCCGTCGTTAAATTAAAGGTTGTCCCGGCTTTATGAAATTCTGATTCTAAATCCCCACCGTTTTTAAGAATTATAAATAGCGGTCTTTTGAATTTTCGGCGAACCATTTTTGCAATCGCGAGGGCGAGGAATTGCACACCATAATACAGGGCATCATGTACTATAAGTACCAGGCCTTCCGGGCTATCCGTTCTCCTGTCGGTTAAACCAATATCTTTAGTTTTTTCCGGTAAGGCACCATTAATTTGTTTTGCCTGCTCATCACATTCTGCCAGTGGTTTTATTAGAGCGCGGCTGGTGGCTTCTAAAAAAGCAAACCCATATTTCTGATCCGGTTCCAGATGGGTCCCTTCTCCCCATTCGTTCCAGGCATTGATGAAAATCAGCGACTCTTTTTCCGAACTCGCTCGTGCTTGAGTTACCAGCCCGGATAACCATTTTTCGTAAGTTTCCGGCCCGGCATTATGATAAAGAATACTTTGATACCGTCTGCGAGGTGTATTATCCCACATTAGCATTGTCCCGCGATGATAAGTATACTCTGTTTTTGGATAATTCAAGGAGTGGGTAATCATATTATTGTAATCCGCAATCCGTCCGGTAAACTTTGCCTCCAATCCTGGAATTTGTGCTGCAATATTAGGTGAGTAAAAACTATTGGGCGGAAATTCCACAAAAGCATCAAATCCCCATTGCCGCGGATCTTCAAAGGGTTCAAATTTTATAGCACAAAGATGAATCTCGTCCAACCCCTCTTGCCTACATATTTCGCGCCAGGCCTCCGTGGTCTTCTTGGCGTGATGCAGTTTATCGGCACGATAAACCAACAACACTGGTTTGCCCTGAAAACGAATATAACGAGGGTCTTTGAGGATGGGTAATACATCATGCATAAACGCTATATCAGATTTCAAGGAATGCTTTTGTCCCAACAAAACATGCTTTTCCTGACCATCCCAGACACGCGTCCAGTTCTCATTGGCCCAACAAATACAAAAAGGGAAATCCGGCCGACCGCTTTCTAAAAGTTCCTGAAGGGGACGTTCCAAAACGCGCCTTCCATTAAACCAATAATAGTAATAACAAAATCCATGGATACCAAAGGCCTTTGCCATAGCTGCCTGCTTTTCACGCACTTCCGGAATACGCAAATCATAAAAACCCAAATCTGCCGGAAGATGAGGTTGGTAATGACCGGGAAATAATGGTCTGGCTCTGGCTACATTTTCCCATTCGGTAAATCCCTCTCCCCACCACTCATCATTCTCCGGAACCGGATGATACTGCGGCAGATAAAACGCAATTGGTCGCACATCAGTTGGATAGTCAATATCCAAATCCTGCCATTTACCGGCCCTTCTTCTTTTCGTGAAGCACTCGGGATCTTTTTCAATAAAACAATCATCCGTAAACCGCCGGACATCCTGTGTTTCTCTGCCAAAAGGCATTTGATAGCCGGCCAGCGTACCGGAACCGTTTCCGATTACAGGAGACCGGTTTTCATTTTTACCAAAAAAGTAATAATGTAAAAAGGGCGCCATATCGGCCTGCGCCACATCAGGATTGTTTTCCAGATAATGCAAAGTATTGAATCCCGGTCCCGGATCGCGCTCCTGCCTTGCCCCCATGGTTATAAAATGTATGAAGGGATTGATACCAAGTTCTGCTACATCCGCATTTTGTGCCAAATAGTAATTCCCATCAAAATATTTATTTGGATTTTTACCGGCCGCTGTTCCTTCGCTCAAAAAATGAACAATAGGATTTGTATTATTAAAATCCACGCCGGGATATTGTTCAGCGTAATACGCTTGCTCAAATAAATTACTTCCCTCAATAATAAATATATTTTCCTTACGCACTTGCCACTTTCTCAATATCCGACCCGTTACCTTGCGGGCTATTTTTAGAAACAACCCACCCCCGGCGGCGGCTTGCCGCATTTCCCGTTCGAGCGTCCGATTCACCTTTACGACTTTACGCGCGGCCGCTTTTTTCACGCCTTCAACCACCCCGCGAAAACTATAAAACCGGTTATAGGTTTGTTTCAGATCATTTTTAGTTTTATAAACTCTTTGTCTTAGTATTTGAGCTTGTTTTTGCACCTGCGCATTTTTTATTTCCCAGCCTTTATTTAATCTTTTGCTTTCCGCCACTTCCAGGCTTAAATGATTAACTGCCTTTTTCTCATCTTCATATTTTCGATATTGTTCGGACAGTCGTAACTGCAAGTCTGCATTTTCTTGCTTCAATTTAGCTGATTGCTCGTGAGCACGCCCTAATTCCTCGGAAAGTATGTTGTTTTGTGCTTGCAGTTGTTGCTGTAAATGCCTGGCCGCCTGCAATTTATCATCTAATTCCATAAGCCGGGAATGTTTTTCCCTTATAAATTCATTAAGCAGTTTCAGTATATTCTCTTTGATTTCAATCTCATGCAACAACGCGCTCCGCGTTCGCTTCGCTTCCTCTAATTGTGCATATACTTCTTCACTTACTTCCGGCACGCCTTCAAACACGCCCATGGAAACCTTGTCAATAATTGCATCAGAACAAACAGCGATGGAATAGATTCCGTTAACTATTCCGGGGGTATAGTCGGATTCGTGAAAACCACCTATAAAATTGCCATAACGAATGCCGGTGGCATCAGGTTTGTCAGGAGCAATATAAGATGCTTGCTGCACAATCCGCTGCCGGGCAGTCACGATATTTTTAAATTGCCCTTGCAATTGTCCTGTAAATTCAGCATGGGACATCTCATGAATATGAAAATGGTTTAATTCTGGATTCTGTTTATTATATGGTTCTTTATCCGGTGAAGAAATGATCAATACACCATCCGGTTTCAGGCATCGCTTCAGTTCTGCTAAAAAAGGTTTATAATCCTCGACATGTTCAATCGTTTCAAAAGAAACCGCGAGATCTATCGAATGATCTGCTACCGGAATCTTAACGGCGGACCCGGCCTTAAATTCACAATTAGCGGCAGGGTACTTCGCCTTGGCATGTTTTATAACCGCCTTGTCAATATCAACCCCCAAAACATGCTCGGCGCGCCGGGCTAATAATTTTGTGCCATACCCTTCCCCGCAGGCAATATCGAGCACCTTTTTACCTGCTGCTAATTCAACCGCCATGGCATAGCGGTGCAAATGCTCAATCACAATCGGCCCTCGCAGTTGCGTTACCAATCGTTCTCCGGTCCAGGGAAAGTCTGCAACTCCAGGCTTAGTCGCTATAACCGTCTCGCTGGCCGGCTCTGATAATACTTCCGAGGACGAAGGCGCTTCTCTTTTCTGTAATACGATTAAATGTTGATTAAACCGGGGCATGGTATTGGCAGCATAATAATTAACCGTATTAAATAAGCGCCCATATTTTCTAATGCCGATTTCGGAATAAAGCGAGGTTTGCGTTGCCAAAGACAGATTTGCTTGTGATGCTTGATCCGCTTTCTGCTCTCCTGCGCTAAGACATATCACGCCGCCTGGTTTTAGCAGCCGCTCAAACTCCTGCATCCAGGCCCATGCGTCTTTCTCGGTTATCCGGCTTGATATGGAATAGGCAAAAATAACCTCAAAAGTTCGGTCAGCAAAAAGCAGCAAGGGCGGTTTTTCCGGTATTTGAATAAACTCGCTGCTCAGGTTCGATTGATGACAGGCTTGCATAGCTTCCGCTGAATGATCAACTGCAACCAGGTTGACAGCATAAACATCTTTTATTAAAAAACGCTGGAGCCCGCCCCAACCACATGCAAAGTCCAAGACTTTGGCATCCGCGTTCAAAAATTTATTCAATCTGCTTAGTTGCTTTTTGCACAACCTATAAAATTCATAAGCCTGTTGCATGGCTTCATCACTATTGCCGTCATAATACTCGTTTTGAATGTTTTCATCAGGATGCTTTGGTAAACAGCTCGTTAAATATGCATCCTTTCCCGTCCCTTTGGTTAAACACCAATGCCAAAATTCATCTGATACTGCATGAAAAAGTTCCCGCACAGATAAGTGCCCGGCATTTTTTCCATAGGCATTTTTATCTTCCGAGAAATTCGTCATGCCCTGTCTCCGGCTTGTTCTCTGCCAGCATTTATATAATAAATATAAGGCCGTGACCAATTGGCCCAACAGTAATACCCCGGTCTTCCTCTGGTCGTGGTAATAAAATTAATTGTTTTACTCCCGGAACCGTAGGCTTTCAGCGCAATATTAATATCATGCCATTTTTGATCAAGCGGATTATTTTTAGGATCAATATATTGAGAAAATATAACTTTTTCTTCATCATTATCATTAAGCATGATTTTGAAAAGCACACCTATGCCTTTTTCCGAAGACCAGACCTGAGGCGACAGCGTAATGCCAAAGGCTAATCCGGCATTTTCCGGCAATTCGAAATCATAACTGATTTTTGATTCCGGATGGGCAAAAAGCACCAAACGGATTTCACCGTGTACGGCCATCTCGGTAAATAGAACATTACCAGCTTGCGCTCTAACCCGGGCTTTATCAAAGTCCACTAAAAAATCTACCACTCCCTTTGATTCTTTTTGAGAACGAATTTTATTGCCCTGGCGCCAAAAATCATTAAAATAATGCTCAATCTCTGTTTGAGAAAAGGTGGGTAAATTCAGCAGCTGATGGGTTTTGAAGAAATTTGTACTCTCAACGCCCTCTGGGGTCAGATAGCCTTTTTGCTCACATAAAGCATGGAGCTCGGTTCCGGGATAAGGATAAAATATCGAACATTGCGCATAATTCGGTCTAATAATATTACACAGGTCAATCGAGGCCCGCGCTTCTTCCGGTGTTTCTGAGGGCAGTCCCATCATAAAATAGGCCGTAGTTTTCATGCCCAGCTCATCGGCTTTTTTATAAATATTAATGATTTTTTCATTGCTCATTTTGCGTCCCAAAATTTCAGACCGGATCCGTTCGCTGCCGGATTCAACCCCGGCAATGATTCGTTCACACCCGGCAGCCTGCATCATATTTAAAACACTCTCATTGACCGTGTCCACTCTGACATTAACGGTAAAAGGAATATTGATCTCTTTTTTAAAGCGTTCACAAAATTGTCGCAGCCATTGATGATCACAAGTAAAGGTATCATCATAAATAAGAATTTCTTTAATTCCATACCCTTCTTTTAAAAGCCGCATTTCTTCCAATACATTTTCCACCGAGCGTACGCGAACATATTTTCCCAAACCCTGATAGCTTTTTTGCAACACATGATTCACGCAATACTTGCATTTAAAAGGACATCCCCGACCGACCATAAAAATCGTGGCGTACATGGGGTTTTCCTGTAACATCCGGCGATAATCAAACATTTCCCTTTCCACAAACGGCAAGGTATCAAGGTCCGCAATTAAGGGGCGCAGAGGATTTTTTATAACTTGGCCGTCGGCTTTTTTTATCCAGAGATTTTGAATATCATCATAGGGCTGTCTTTTTTCCAGCCGTCCCATCAGCTCCAGTACAGGATATTCCCCTTCACCCACACAGAGCAAATCAATTTCCGGACAAGCTAGCGATGCCTCCGGTGCAACGGTCACATGAATTCCGCCATGAATGATCGGAATATTCAATCCTGCTTTGATCAATTTGGTATAACGCCGGATAATCGACCATTGATTGGTCAGGGTGGAAAACCCCACCAAGTCAGGTTCCTGGCCGCGGACTTTTTCCAAAAAAACTTCCGGCTCCATTTCCTCCTGGAGGCTCATGAATGCCGTATGATGACCGGCTTTTTTTAATACTGCTGCGATACTGGCAATGCCGGGTACAAAATGCGGCAACACATATGTCTCGATATTGCAGTGAATAAATAATATTTTCATTTAGCGCAATCCTCATGTTTCCTATAGCAGACCAGCGAAATTAGCCGGCTTTATCATACCCGCATGGAGCAAGCGGGTATGGATTCCCGCCCGTCCTGCCCGTCCTGGATGCTTTAGTCCAGGGGATAGTTTAGTCCAGGGATCAAGTATGGAGATGAGCAGAATACAATATTGACGTTCATCTTAAGCGCATTCGGAAATGCCAACCTAAAAAATCGACTAATTGCTCAGGCGCTTGGCGTCTCTGGCAGGTACTTCGCGGAAAACAATTATAGGCTTTCATTCTACCGGCGTCAATCAATTAACTTTTTATTAATGCCAGATATCCTTTTATAGGTTATAATATGCTCAAATTTTCAGGCAGGAAGGGAATAGCCGGCATGCCGTCAATAGAAGAAAATCTTAATATGTGGCAAAACACTTATAATTGGGAAAAGCAAGAAAACGAATGGTCTCAAACCTGGGGCAGTCCTCGCATGGAATGGTTCGCCACCTTACTCCCGCGTATTCAAGCCTTTGTTCCAACCGGCACTATCCTGGAAATCGCGCCCGGATTTGGACGGTGGACTCATTTTCTCAAGGATTTATGTCTAAAAATTTCAAATGTCGATTTATCGGAAAAATGTATTCAGGCCTGTCAAACCCGTTTTTTCGAAAGCACCAACATCGCTTATCATGTCAATGATGGAAATTCTTTAGATATGCTGGAAGATGCTTCCCTTGATTTTGTATTCAGTTTTGATTCTTTAGTCCATGCTGAAGATAAAATCATACAGGGTTACTTGATGCAACTGTCACATAAATTAAAAAAAGACGGGGTGATTTTTATGCATCATTCCAATCTGGGCAGTCGATTGGATTTATTAGATAATCCGGATTTTGAACGAGTCTGGCGCGACAACACGATGACGGCGGCTAAGTTTGTTGGATTTTCCCAAAAAGCGAACTTGCAATGCATCAGCCAGGAACTTGTCAATTGGGCCAATCCTTCGGATTGTTTGATCGATTGCTTCTCAATTGCCACGCCCAAAAATTCCAAATGGTCACGGCCCCATCAAATTTTAAAGAACGGCAATTTCATGGCAGAGGCCCAGGCCATTGCCAAACTGGCCGCAATATATGATTTTCATTTAAAATAGTTTTTTAGCTTATAATGAATGTTTGCCTAGTAAACTTTTGCTGATTCTTTATAATTACCCTTATTTATAATGCGCCCCGTAAATATGTTTTCTAACGATAATACAATCACTATTTCGAAAGGAAACTCTTCCTTTTCCGATGCTTAAACAAAATGCTCGTTTTCGAGTCCTCGTAGATGTTTTTAAAGCAAAGCCCTACTCTTTAAAATTTAATCTCTGGATTTATTCAGCGTTTCTGGCATTGGGATTTATACTCTACTGGCGCACACTAAATATCTATTTCCTTTCCGATGACATGCTCTATATTTGGAAACTCTTCCATGAAGGGTTTTTTCATAGTTGGAATAACAGCTTTTTCCGGCCTCTAATTGTTCTTAGTTATTGGTTGGATCTAAGCCTTTGGAAGTTCAATCCCTGGGGTTACCATGTAACCAATGTTTTCTTCCACGCGAGCAATGCTTTTTTGGTATTTCATCTATGCCGTGCTTGTTTTCGGCTATTGGCACCTAATCGCCGGCCTACAGGATGGCTCTGTTTTTCGGCAGCCTGCGTTTTCCTGGCCATGCCTAACCATACAGAAGCAGTCACCTGGATCGCAGGCAGAAATGATCTGATCGTAACCTTTTTCATGTTGCTGTCTTTAATTGCCTATTGCCACTACTTACTAAAACCAGGAGTTTTATTCCTGGTGGCAATGTTGACAAGTTTTGCTGCTGCACTTTTATCAAAAGAGATCGCCATCGTATTCTCAGGCTATTACGTCATTTTCAGCATCGGCTATATCTGGTTCAAAGGATTGAGCAGAAAAAGCACGACCACTATTGGTTTGGCTATTTTGTCTGTCCTGCTTTTATTAGCTGGATATTTCGTGCTCCGCGATCAGGTAATCGGCCAATTTTTAGGTGGCTACGGCACAAGTCACCATCTCAATATTTTTAATTTGTACACCATGCGTTCATTGGCCGTAACGCTTTGGCGGAGTTTTATGCCGGCCCTTCCTTATGCCCATTTTGCTTTTATTGCCTCGCCCTTTTTTACAATTCCACTTAGCCTCGGTCTTCTGGGCGCACTCAGCTGCTTTTTTAGACGATTATTTGCATCTGCCAAATCAGAAGCCTGGCTTTTTCTCTGCTTATTACTATGCTTTTTGCTAACGCTGCTTCCCACGGCCACGCGTCCGGTCTCTTTGTTTGCCGTAGATAGCGAGCGCTATATCTATTTTCCAACGGTTTTTGTCAGTATGGGTATTCTCCTTTTCATCAGCCGTTTTTGGGGGATGGCCAAACGCACCCGGATTATCGTCACGCTTATTTTGCTTTTAGGTTATGGTACCGTCTTGCAGGTGATTAACCACCGTTGGGTGGTTGCCGGCGATCAAATACAGAAGATACATCGAAGTTTAAGTGACATATCGCATAAAAAGGTGATCTTCCTGAATTTACCGGACAATTATCAAGGTGCTTACATGTTCCGCGTCGCCTGTCCCTTAGCCATGTGCTTTTTTTATAAATTAATCACTTCGTCTTCTGTTATAGACATTTTTTTTTCAGAGCAGGAAAATCCTCTTCCATTGCACCAATCCCATCACGCCTTGCTGCGCATGTATAAAAGCCGTGAATATTCAGAATGGCACCGCATCGACAATCACTATCAAAAATTATTGCTATCAGAAGAAGGCCTGAAATGGCAACACTTAAACGCCGATATGAAGCGGCTTTCAGAAACCGCAGCTTTCAAACGAAACCAACGTCTTTACCGAAAAGCCCATGACATTAAAGTTCGGGGTGATTCCAAACGTTTCCAGGATACGCTTTCGGAATATAAGCAAAGTTTGCAAACACCAGAACTAAAACGATGGCAAAAACTTCAACAAGAGGCTCAGCAGATGCAAAAATGCGCTAGTTTTAAAATAATCGAAAATCTGAACAAGGAATATACCCGCATCCTGGATACCGGTATTATTCAAAAGTGGGATAATCTCCAAAATGCGTATTATGCGAATCTTCTTTCCGGGGGTAGCGAAACACCTTCTCCGATCACACCCCGTCAGATTCACATACTCTCCCGCTTTGATTTGCTGTCCCTGGGCGATCGGATCACGGTTACCCAGACATCCCAGCGCCTCATCCTTCGTCTGGAAAATCCCCAGGCACGCTTCCGGGAACTAACCGGTACTCCCGAAATCCCCATTACCCAAACTTCTTTGCACGCGATCACCATCCATTTCCCAGGCGGTGTTCCCCGAGATGCAGATATTTTTTATTTTGATCAATCCCGGCTGCGCAAATGGGTGGTAAAACAGTGAGTTTCCTAAATCCGGCTTTTCGGAACATTCTGAATAAATTGACTAATTTCCCTCCCAAACTGGTTTACATAAGTTCGATTATTTTTTCTCTCAGTGGATTTATCTTATGGGGAATTTATAAAATAAATTTGCCTTCATTTTATTATGATGAATTGATGTTTGCGGATGTTGCTTTAGGCCGCATTGGCAACTTACCTATCTTCAATCATTTTTTCGGAATCCCAACGATGATCTTTCCCTACATCGGTGCTTTAAAAAGTTATGTTTATTTGATTATCTTTCATTTTTTCGATCCAAGTTATTATTCAATTCGAATCCCGACACTGCTATTAATGTCACTGGCAATTTTCATCCTTGCCAGAGTCATTGCTGCCCTTTTTGGCAAGACAGCCGCACTTATCATTTTAATTCTTTTATGTTTTAACCCCTCGTTATTGATGTACGGAAAATTCGATGTTGGACCGACCGTCTTTGAGTTCTTTGCCCGGTGTATGATTATTTTTAGTTTGACTCTAATTGCCTTAAAAAAAAATCCCCGGCGTTCTTTGGGCCTGCTCGTTGTTTTTTCAATTTTAGGAATGTTTAACAAACTTAGTTTTATTTGGTTTTTAAACTCAATTTTGCCGCTTTTTATAGCGCTGCAACTTTTCTTGCTCAAGCCAACCGAGCGCAAACCCTTTTTCACAGAAAACTTTAAAACTTACAGCATCCTGCTTGGCACTTGGGTGCTGGCAATTATTTGGTTTGTCGGCGTTTACAAAATCAATCAGCTGGACCCTGCCGCCAATAATGATCTAACCATGTACTGGCAAAACCTCAAGAATAAATTCATCGGGATTTCTACACTCATCCAAAACGTTGGTATTTATAATAATTTCCTACAGCAGCCCGTCCCTTTCCCCAGCAAGCCTTTCCTTTATTTCAACCTCATCACTTTCTTCTCAGGGTGCATCTATTATTTCGTGTATCTTTTTCAATACCGTCTATCGAAGCGGCTGATCGACGCATCACATTTCATAGCCATTTTATTGCTTGGCAGCACCGGCTTACTGCTGGCGCAAATCATCTTCACGCCGGCAGCCGTTCACCCTTGGCATTTCTTTTGTTTGTTCCCCTCCTTGCTACTTTTTTTAATTTTTAGCTGGATACATCTATTGCAATGTATTGCACGGCATACCCTTCTGCATAAAACACTCCTATGTCTTCTGATCAGCGGAATGGCGCTGTACGGAATTTTAATCAATTCAATCGTGCATAAAAAAATCACCCGCACCCCGCCCCACACCAGAAATTGGGAACGGATCTTTAGCACGACCACCAATGATGCCTTCCTGGCCTATCTAAATAATCACCCCCAGGTTCATTTTACTTTTTTGGATTGGGGTATGCATACCTTGGCCACCACCTTGTTACCCGCACCCCGATTCCGCGAATCCTTAACG
Organism: uncultured bacterium; assembly: GCA_965371665.1. Classification (GTDB taxonomy): domain Bacteria; phylum Oederibacteriota; class JAAXVQ01; order JAAXVQ01; family JAUVAV01; genus JAUVAV01. The sequence goes on along the minus strand of CBDUZI010000007.1, from coordinate 11,658 downwards.
CCCCTTTTCAACACGCATATTAATACTGCCGAATTGTTCGTCACCCATGGTCCGGCTGCATCCGCTTTTCCAAAACTCAGACCCGGTTTTTTTGTTTTGTTAGATCAATTGGGTCTTGCGCCTACTTTGGTCCATCAAATTGTTGATACGGATGGTTTGACGATATTCGAATTTTGGAAAATCAGCAAAAACAACTCGATTGGCACGCCTATTTTCAATCTACAGCCTGACAATTTAAATCTATTCCAAGGACGCACCTGCACCCTCCATCCCGACAGGGAGAATACGTCCTTGCAAATTAACGCCAATATGATTGATCCGGTTGTCATCTTGCCAAAATTTGATTTTCCTCAGGGCAAGCATGATTTTGTCGTCCAAGTAGAAATGACTAGTCCAGCGAAAACTTTTTTCCGGCTCTTCCCGCAAACCGTCACGCAACCCCACTACGGTTTTAATCTTACCGCTAAAATAATCCCGGGAAATAACAACTTGTTTTTTTTATTACCCAATCATGAATTGATTGGCAGATTGCGAATAGATCCGGGAGAAAAACCAGGCAGGTATATCTTCAAATCAATCTCCGTGTCCCTCATTAAACCCGAAAAATAATTCAAAACATTTTATAAAAAGAAAGAACAACAAATAATATCAATTGCCTGCGCCCTACACCTATGACATAGCTCACTGTTATACTTTTTAGTTTGCAAATCAGCATGTTTGATGTCTAAAAAACTCGGATGCAAATAATGTTTACGCTCATAAGCAATACAACAATTAGCCACACTGCCATCAAAGTCAATAGTCGTTTGATACTGCCGCAGTATACAATCGGGATATTTTTCGCGCAATGGCAAAGACTTTTCCCGAGCCTCCTCCAGGGAAAAACAAAGCATTGCCAGAACCTCTTCATCTTTCTTGGTTATCTTTCCTTGAAAAATATCCAGCGCTTTTTCTATCGGCGCAAAACAAGCCTTTATGGTTTTGAATTCAAACCCCAATGACGCGGCGAATTGCTTCGCTCGCCATAATGTTTCTCCCTGGTTGTGCTTATATTTGTGATAATAAAAATGCACTGGTATCGCACTATGATATTTGTCCAAGCACGCTCTAAGAAATCGCGCATTGCTCATGACCTTGCTAATATCACCCGGATAATGCGTTTTATGATAGCTTTCCTGATCCCAGGCGGACAAAGATATCCGAATGCTTTGTGGTTCCGCTCGAACCAGCTCCTCGATGTTTTTATCTAAATTTAGATTGGTTGAAATCTGTGCCGGCATTCCGCGTTCGCGCGCCCGCGCCACAAATTCCGGCAGTTGCGGATGCATAAAGGGCTCTCCCCAATTGAATAGGCAGAGATAGGTGGCCTGGCCGGGTGATTCTTGCTCTATCTTATCCAAAATTTGCGAGAATAATTCAAAAGACATATTCCCATGTGGATGATCTACATCAGTAGAATGGGCATTGGGACACGTTGGACAGCGCAAGTTACACTGGTTAGTGATATCGATATTATAAAGAAAATAAGGGTAAATCTTTTCCATAATTCCTCCACCACAGAATTCGTTGCCCCATTCTTATGTTTCACATGTTTGCTCACGCAAATGCTATGCAAACTTCTTTGTATTGCAAATTTTATTTATTTAATCTTACCTGTTTTGGATTATTTTTTACACAGACCGTCAATATATTCCTTCTGCCATTGCCAGCATCTTTTAAGAAAATCAAATAAAACTTTAGTGGTTTCCCATTCATTTAAACCGGCGATTTTCGCCGCCTTACGCAGAACACCTTCTCCTTCCATCCATTCCAGCGTCCCCGGGCTGTCCATACGGGCATGGGACGTATTTTCCCGCCAATAGTTTAATTTTTCTGCAACATAGGCAACATCGGAACAACTCAACATTTTTATCCAATGCATCCAATCACCACAAAGTCTGTAATCCGTATCAATTGGTTTTATTTTTTCCAAAACCTCTCGCCGGAAGACCACGGCTGACGCGCTGGGAATAATATTTTTGATCATCAAGTAATTGCGTATCTCATCCCGTCCGTCATTGATATAATCAGCTTGCCACCGTTCCTTATCCAGATCATCGGTCCAGCCTCCCGTATCGCCGAGCATCCTGCCTTGGCTGTCAATAATCCATGATTTGCAGTAGACCAATCCGACCTCAGGATTCTTCTCCAGCACCGGAACCAGTGCCGCCAAAAAACCGGAATCAGCCCAGTCATCCGATTCGGCAATCCAAAGATATTGGCCGGAGGCGAGGTCCATGCCGCCAACCCACTGTCGAAACGCTGCACCCGAATTTTTCTGATTGAAAACCATATGCTTAACCTTGGGATGCCGCACATACTGCTTGATTATTTTATTACTCTTGTCGGTCGAGGCATCATCCAACAATATGATCTCAAAATCCTGGTAGGTTTGTGCCAGCACCGATTCAATACGCTGTTTCAGGAATTTCGCGTGATTGTAATTGGGTATGATTACCGAGACTTTGGTTTTATCCATTTTTCCCTTCCTGAACATATGATGAACATCACACTGTTTTCCCCAATGTAATCATGTCGCGCAGTTGTGGGCAACTATCAATTTTATGTCTGGTTTGACGCTTTTCCCCGCCCCGACACACGTCTGCGCAGAAAACGCATTAAACCTTCCCTTCCCCAACGTCCCTTTTACGAGTAAGTTCGATTATTTCACGCGCCCGGTCCCGGGCTTGGGCCATCCGGGTAATTGCCTCCGGGCCGGACAGCCGGCCGGGGGCGAACTTGACAATATCCGCTTCTTTCAAAAGACGGTTTATCATCTCCCGGCGTTTAGCTTCGATATGCTGCTGTTCTAATTCGCGGATAATTGCCAGGCGCGATACTTCCATGGCTGGAAATTGGTAGCGGGCCGCCAGGTATTGACGCAAAATTCTTGAAAGTTCGATAAAATAAGCCCCCGGCCGGCCTTCGGCGGCTAACTGTGATTTTCCCAAAATTTCCAACCGATGAAGCGCGGTTAAATGGGCGGGTAACGGCGGTTTTCGCTTCCGGATGCGCTTCCGGCGGATTTGATAAATAACGAAAGCCAGGATTGCTGCCAGGCTAAGACCAAGTATAATGATTTCTCCGGCATAACCCGCGGAACGGGGCGGCCGAGGCGCTCTAAGCTTCAGTCCCGGCTTAGGACGCATGCTACGCACAGTAATCTCAATGGGAAGAGATTGGGACGCGGCCGTGTTTCCCTGGGGCCATTGGAAAAGCACCGGCAAGGAAGGAATAATGATTTCTTTATTGGAAAAAGCGGCCAAGTCATAACTTCCCCGGTGCGCGATATAACCTTCATGCCGGGAACTTACATCCTGCTCGTGATAAGTTAGAATCCGGCATCCCGGCAGAACCACGTTCTTGCCCGGAAGGCGCACCCAGGCCTGGCGCGCCCCGGCTGTCAGCACCAGACGGAATTGCTCCCCCATGTTCACTACCCGGGTATTGACCGCAGCCTCCACCCAGAAAGAATTTGGCTCCGCTGCCGCGATTTGTACCATTCCGAAATATCCTGCCAGGAAAATCACATACGCTACGTTCTTCATAAAGCCAATCTTCAGCCTCGTTGCTTCTGCTTCCGGCTGTGGAAAAAATTGATCAGCGGCCAGACATAGGATGTTCCGGTGAAAAGATCCACGGCATCTACTTTTTGCGCGGCAAAATAATTCAACCGCGCTCGGGCCCGGGCCTGGATTAAAGCTGTGTGTTCTTCCCGGACCCGCTTATTCCGCGTATTCACCTCCAGATCCTGCCCGGTCTCGGAATCCGTTACACTGATCCATCCGAGCGGCGGAAGCCGGTATTCGCGTTCATCGTTTAAAATCAGGGCTACACAATCATGCTTACGCTTGGCGACATTCAGGGCCGCGGTAAAATCCGGAGAAAAAAAATCTGATATCAGGAATACAATGCTGTGACGGTGTATAGCACGGGCGAGAAATTCCAAGGCACAGTTTAAATCCGTCCCCCGGACCGCCGGGCCCTGTGCCAAAACCTCGGTAATGATGCGCAAGGCGTGCTTCCGTCCCTTGCGCGGTGGAACCACTTTCTCGCGGCGATTGGAAAAAAGCAATAACCCTACGCGGTCATTGTTGGTTATCGCGGAAAAAGCCAGCAGGGCCGAGAGTTCGGCCGCCAGCTCGGCTTTGCTTTGATTTTTGGAGCCGAAGGCCATGGAGGCTGATCTATCCACTACCAGCATCATGGTACGCTCGCGTTCCTCGCGGTAACGCCGGACATGCAGACTTCCCGTACGGGCCGTAATATTCCAGTCAATCGTACGGATATCATCCCCGCGCTGGTACGGCCTAAGGTCCGTAAATTCCATGCCTTGCCCTTTAAAGACGCTGTGATAAGCGCCGGAAAAAACATTGTTCACTATGGCCCGGGTGGCAATTTCTATCCGCCGGGCATGTTTTAACAGTTCCTGAGGCGAGGTCAAGGCCGGGGACGGGCACTGGTTCAAGGAATCTCTACCTTTTCCAGGATATGCTGAATAATTTCTTCGGAACTGATTTCCTCAGCCTCGGCCTCGTAGGTCAAAATAATCCGATGGCGAAGTACGTCCAGCGCTATCGCCTGTACGTCTTCCGGCGCGACATATTCCCGTCCGTGCAAAAAGGCATGCGCTCTGCCCGCCTGCGCCAAATATAGAGAAGCCCGCGGCGAAGCGCCGTACTGAATTCGCGGGCTTAATTCCGGCATGCCAAACTCCGCCGGCCGGCGGGTAGCTATAACCAAATTGACAATGTATTGCTCGATTTTTTCATCAGTGTAAATCTGTTCCAACAGTTGCCGGATCTGGATAATCTGCTCCGGCGTGGCTCGCGGGATAACCGCAGCCGTTCCCGACTGGGGCCGGGAATGCCGGCGGACTATGTCGAGCTCTTCGGCGGCAAGAGGATAATCCACTTTGATTTTAAGCATAAAGCGGTCGATCTGCGCTTCAGGCAAGGGATACGTTCCTTCCTGTTCAATCGGATTCTGCGTGGCCATAACCAGGAAAGGCGCGGGCAAGGGATATGTAGTCTCTCCAATCGTTACCTGCCGCTCCTGCATGGCTTCCAGGAGAGCGCTCTGAACTTTAGCCGGCGCACGGTTGATTTCATCGGCCAGTATCAGGTTGGCGAATATCGGGCCGTGTTTCGGAATAAATTCCTGCTGCTTTTGATCGAAAATCAGCGTGCCGATTATATCCGCCGGCAGCAGATCAGGCGTGAACTGTATTCGCTGAAAAGAAGTACTCAGCGCCGCGGCCATAGTTTTAACCGCCAGAGTTTTAGCCAACCCGGGCACGCCTTCAATCAGCAGATGCCCATCCGCCAGCAGGCCGATCACCATGCGTTCGAGCATATTCCTTTGACCGACAATCACCTTATCGATCTCGGAGAGTATGTCTCCAATCAGACCACTCTGGTGCTTGATGCGTTCATTGATTTCACGCGTATTCTTTGCCATACTATCTCCCCGCGAGGTCCGGCCGGCCCAGCTTACTGCCCGGTCTGTATCAGTTTTTCCTTGATATTTCTTACCGCGTCCCGGGCCTTGACATGGTCCGGCTGTATCTTAAGGAGGGTTTCAAAAGATTTAAGCGCCGGGCGGAATCGGCCTTGCGCGTAAGCATCCAGCCCTTCTTTGTACAGCCGTTCTACTGTTATGGGAATCTTCTTTACCGCCTGGTCGAGTTTGGTTTTTATTAGTTTATTCCCAGGATCTAAATCCTGCATTTTCCGGTAGGCCTCGATCTCCCCGGCTAGATCGCCCTTTATCCCGGCTTGTTTCGCCTGCCGGCGCAAGACTGCTTGCTCATGGTCCAAGGCTTCCTTGGCTTTGTTTAGCAAATTGGTAGCCTGCTGATGCTGCGAAGTCATTTCCAGTACCAGTTGGAGCTGCTTAATCGCAGTACTATAATCCTTTTTTTTATAAGCCGCCAACCCCCGTTCATAATATTTGCGGATCAATTTCTGAAGCGATCCGGCCGGCCGGGCTTTCTGGGTTTTTTTCGCTTTGGACTGTTGCTCTTCTACCCTGGCTTGACGCCGGGCAGCTGTCAGGGCCGCCTGGGCTTCTGGATAATCCGGCCGGACTTTAAGCGCAGCTTGATATTCGACAATGGCATCGATGGTTTTACCGTATTTCTCATACTCTTGGCCGGCCTGATAATGAAACCCGGCTTGCTCCGTTATATCCGGACCGGCTCGCAGCTTTGCTGCTTTTTTCACTTTCTCCAGCTCTTGCACCAGAGCCTCTTTCTGCGAAACCGCGGATGTGGGCTGAGCAGTGGGTTTAGACGCTTTCAAGGGCTGGGCTCTTAGCCCTTGGAAACCATAGCCTAAGGTTAAACTGCTTTGCATATCCAGACCTTCCCGGCCGGTAATCGCCAGATCCAAGCCAAAATTCATAAAATTAAAACCAATTCCCAGCATTAATGATTCCATTGAGGTATCACTTTGCTTCATCATGGTTTTAAACCCGGCCCGTACATCCAGCCAATTCCAGATTCTGAATTCCGCTCCTATGCCAAAGTCCGAAACATCTCTCGTAAAAGGTATATCCAGCTCCGTATCCACGAGCAACCGCCGATTAAATCCCCAAAATCCGCCGGCCAGACGAAGGCTGGCCGGCAATTTGTAATCTCCCACCGGGCTGCCCAAATTTTTTATTACTGCCGCCAATGACCAGTCCGGGGCCGCGTCCCAGGCCGCTCCGATATCCATGACCATACCGCCTTGCTTGACCGTTCCCAGGTTCATGGAATACAATCCCAGATTTGCTCCCAGACGCCAATCTCCGGCTAGTGAGAATCCATAACCCAGGTTAATTAAAGTATCCGAAGGAGTAAGTTCTTCGCCGGTCGGCTGTCCGGTCTCATCTACCTTGGCGATGCTCCCATAACTGAAATAATTGATTAAAGCCCCTAGCCCGCCCGTTCCCAGCGGAATAGCGGCCCCTACTCCCTCATGGCTTATGCCCAGGCCAAGATTTTCGTGTTCAAGCCCAAAATTACCTGACTGGATAGAGCCTAATCCGGCCGGATTATATAAATGACCAAAAGGCCCTTGCGCCACGGCTGTATAGCACTCTCCCATGGCTGAAGCGCGGCTGCCTGCGCCCTTCTGCATAAATGGCGCAGCCACATTCGTGTCAGCGGACAAAGCGCAAACCCCTGCTCCTAGAATCGCGGTTAAAAGCGTTGAAATAAATATCGGTTTCATCGGGCAATCACCAACTTTTTCATAGATAATTTTTTATCTCCAATCCTCACCTGGTAGAGATAAATTCCCGGAGCAATGCCGGAAACATCCCAGGTAATCACACCCTCGCCGCCTGGCGCCTGGCCGGTTAATTCCGTTACCAGGCGGTAGTTGGTATTATAAACACGTATTTTAACCTCGCCACTGGTATCCAAGGATTTAAATGCGAAATTAACTCTATCTGAAGCGGGGATGGGATAGGCTTGAACTTCATCCGCCTCCACAATGGAATTTATATTCGGCGTGGATGTTGAGGGGGGGCTTAAATACGGCAATGGAGTGGATGTAAAAGAAGCTGTCGGGGAAGGAGTCGGTGTAGGTTCTATCCATTGTTTGACGAAAACCACTTTTGTGTCCGGCGTGGCCATGGGATTATTTTCCTGCCATGCCACAAAAGGCCCGGAGCCAAGCGACGCGATTGCCGGAGAAGCAGCATTTTCCGGAAGCTTGTTTAATGCTCCTCCCAGGGGTATCCAAATACTAGTCGCAAAATACTTGGCTTTAATTAATCGGTGGGAAGCACCCTCCTCTTCCCAGATTATATACAGTGTTCCCGCAGTATTAAAACTTAACCCCGGCTTGGCTGCCGGCTGATTATCATTGACTTTAGCACCAACCGGCTCCCAGTGCCCGGGAAGCATGTCATCATCCCAATACTTAACAAAAACATTCGTTCCGCCGCCGTCTTCTTCCTGCCAGGCCACATAAGGCACCCCTTGATTATCCAGGACTATAGATGGATGTGCCGCAAGTTGCGCTCCATTTTTTAATCCCCTACCCAGCGGCTCCCATGCCGGCGTACCTGACTCATCCCAATAACTCACATAGATATTTATATCTGTGTTCGGCGGATCTCCTTCCACCCACGCCACATACGGCGTGTTGTTTATAATACCTATACATGGATTAAAAGCGTTGGTAGTATTACTGCGGTTTAAGCATTGGTCCGGCCCAGTACCGGGCAATAGCTCCCAGTAAGCGCCACCGCTGTTCCAACGTTTAACATATATTTGCTCAGCATTGGCTTCATTCTTATGTTCCCGCCATACTACGTATGGAATGGACGGTGCCTCTTTGGTTACTGCAATGGACGGTTCTTGTGCCATCATAGCAATACTCATGTTCAGGCTTTCTTTCATCTCCTCCCACTCACTGCCCTTCCAAAAACTTACATAAATTTGGTGGTTTCCCAAACCATTATCCTCTTCCCAAGCCACATAGGGAGAAAAAGATGTATCTTGTGTAATCGCCAGGGAAGGATTAATCGCATTATGAGAAACATGTCTATTTAAGGGGGCTACATAACCTGGCATAGCTGTTATCCATTCCCAAGCTGAACCGTTCCAGCGTTTTACAAATATCATGTTCACCAAATAACTAATCCCTTCATATTCCTGAATAGCAACATAAGGAACATCCCCAGCCGGGCCGGGGCCAATTGCAATGGAGGGCACTTTGGCTGAATAGGCTGTATTAGTATTAAGTGCCCCGTCTAAAAACTGCCATTCCGCATCTGCTCCGCTAATCATAAACAAACCGCCCCATGTTAAAATACAAACAACCGTGCCCTGGTAGACTATTTTTTTTGCTATTGTGTTCATTCCACTCCCTCCCTGCGATACTTATCCTTTAAGCCGTGATTTAATAAAACCTTTACTAAAAGCATAAACCTATAGTCTATTCTAAAAAATAAAAAACCCTGACTTTTTAAAACTCTCAGGGCTTAAATGGTTTATAACCAAACATCATACTTCCCTGGCCAAAACCAGGGACTTATGCGAAGTCGGATAAACAAAATCAAATCCCATGAAGCAGGGATATCTGTCCCAAATTTTTCCAAAGCGATTTAATATGTTAACCGCTTCATCCCCGGCTTTCAAGCCGGGGATGAAGCGGGACAGTAATAATGATTTCCTACAGATCATATCCAATTTCCCGCTCTTCAGAGCGGGGAATTGAATCACTTCCGGTAAGACGCATTGTTTTAATTATTTATACAATCAATAGAATTCGGATATTTTGTTGTACTATCTTCTTTTTTCTGTTGGTTTTTTTTTACTTTGCCACCTAATAATATTTGTTTCCATGCTGGCCATGTACTCACAGTTTGGCTAGCCCACTCTAAATGTTCTTTTAAATTAATCTTTTTGCGATCATCCATCATTAGCTTGCTCCTTTATTTAATTTTTACACTCACGAAACAACTTACATGCCAGTATCTCTTTTTCAATATATGAACAGGGCAGCATTTGAATCCTTAATTTGCCTATATCTTGACTCCAATTTATTTTTTTGCCATTCTCATCTTTTCGTTTCTTAGGATAGCCAGAACCCATTTTCATGGAAAATAAATCAAAAAATCGTCTTGGTCCAACTCCCACAAATGGCTCGAAGTTCACAATATTTTTTTTAGGGAAACCAAGACATATTGAATCATTATGTAATTCAGCAGCTTTGCTTTTAGAATAAGGCTCAACGTAAACTACTCTTTTAATGCCTGCAGCAATGATATGTTTTGCGCAGTTATGACAAGGGAAAGTTGTGCAATATAAAGTTGCGCCTTTAAGGCTAATACTATTTCTCGCACATGCTAGAATAGCATCCATCTCTGCGTGTATTACCCTTCCATATTCGGTAATATCTTTTATTTGACTTGTATGTAATATTTTATTGATTTTTTCACAAGCACTTGTATTATTAAAGCTAATAATATTATCCAAAATATCATCAATTATTTTCTGTTGCTCAATATCATGGGTAATATCTTTTATCCGACTTGCATGTAATATTTTATTAATTTCTTCACGAGTAATTGTATTATTAAAACTAACAATATTATCTAAAATATCATCAATTATTTTCTGTTGCTCGATATCATTCGACTCTTCTCCCCGCATATAATCTCGGCCTTTTTTCACGTCAGTATATTCCCCAGTTTCAAGCTTGTATTGAGTCCAATAAAGACCGCCGCCAAATTTCGGACAATCATTAGCGCCGGTCGCTATTATTTCCTCATCTTTTGCTATTACTGCTCCAACCTGACGCGAAAGATCAGCAGAACGTAACGAAGCCGAAAATGCCATAAACATTGCATATTCATCAAAAACCGGCGTTATAAAAGGATGTCCAAACAAAATATCTAATATTCTCCAAATACTGTACTTCAGACGGTCTTCATTTTCATCTAAAAGAATGAAAAAATCAGATAGATGAAATGTATCCGCAGTCTTTTGGCCATAATCTAAATTTTCGTCTTCATCACGTTTTATTAACTTCTTTGCTTTTTCTTCATTCATTCGCAAATCTTCTACTAAATATTTCATTCGCCGGCCTTCATCTGAATAAACACTTATTAAATAAAAACTTTCCGGATAAGTATCACGTAACTTTTTAACTTCGTCTGGATGTTTTAATGAATTAATAATAAATGCATGTCTGCATAAATTATTTTGGCCATTTTTGGGTCTGCTCGCAGATATTATAGAAGTCACTCCTAAAGCTAAAACAGAATTTTCTTCCGAGTGACTACGCGCTTGGTTCCCTGCATCCATCATTGTATCAATACGTTCATACTCGGTTTGAAATTTATTTTGTGGTATATTTATTATCTCTGGAATTACATCTTTTGATATTCTTATATTTGTATTAGTATAATTATAAATTTTTAGCCTTTCATGCAAAACATTGCTGACTTTGTCTAATTTAGTCCCAACTGTACCTACCAAACCTAAAATAAGTTCCGAGTCAGAAAATTCATTATTTAAAAAAGCATTATTTTGGGGTAACATACTCAATCCCTAATCATAATGAGCGGATATTTTTTAGCTAAAATTTGATTTATTGTATCCGATTTCTTCTGTTTTATCAACAAAAGGTTGTAATTTTTGGTAACCGCTTACTGAGAAGCTGTGAACTAATTGATTTATATTGATGTTGTAGGTTTTCAAATTAAATTGATAAGATAACGCATTATATTTTCAGAATAAGTTGACAAGCAGATAGTAATTGTCGGATTATTTAAAGCCTCATTAACATTTTTTTTATTATTGTCTACCAGTACATGAAAGTCAACACCCCGAAGGGGTGAAACATAATAGCCCAGAGCAACGCTCTGGGTTATAGATACCACCACCCCAGCAAGCCCTGAAAGGGCGAAACATCTCAAGAGAAAGTGTTATGGCACAGTCATTATCCCGAATCATTCTTCACATAGTCTTTAGCACCAAGAACCGCTGCAAGTCTATCCCTTGGCAATGATATTCCAAAATGATTAACTATGTTTCGCCCTTTCAGGGCTAAAACATACTATGTGCCCATATTCCCAGGGCGCTGCCCTGGGCTGGTATATTTCACCCCTTCGGGG
>CBDUZI010000006.1:0-50660 GCA_965371665.1 uncultured bacterium | reverse complement strand
AAGGGGGAAGAGTGCTCAAAATCCGATTTTGTGCCTAAGTCCGACAGACTCCTAGAATAAAGATGCCGGCCCGGCCGCATAGGGGCGGCCACAAGGGCCGCCCCTACCTTATAATAAAGACACCTTCCCGACCGTCGCACTCCTTTAGTAAAACATCTACTTTTTCACTCTCGGCGGTCGGTAAATTCTTGCCAATATAATCCGCGTGAATCGGAAGCTCGCGGTGTCCCCGATCCACTAATACCGCCAACTGTATCGCCCGCGGACGCCCGTAATCAATTAATTCATCCATGGCGGCGCGGATACTGCGTCCGGTATTAAGCACATCATCCACTAAAACTATCTTCCGGTTTTCCAATTGAAAGGGAAGATGGCTGGGGCGCCTGCCCGGCTGCCGATCCGTACGCGTACTGGTATCATCGCGATGAAAAGTAATATCCAGGGCCCCGACTAACGGAGTATCTTTCTCTATTTTTCCGATTTGATCCGCGATACGCTGCGCCAATACGTCCCCCCTGGTCATAATGCCAATCAGTGCCAAATCCGCAATGCCTTTATTGCGTTCGCATATCTCATGCGCCATCCGGTTGATGGCCCGTCGGATATGATCTGCGTCCATAATCTGCCGAGACAAAGTTTCGTTCATGTTATCTCCCTTCGTAAAAAAACCTCCCCAACGTATAGGCAAGGGAGGTATTTAAAGTTTTCCACCAGTATTGATGAGTCATTTTCCTTTCCAGCCTCACAGAACCAGATTAAAGGATGTATTTTTCCATTCGCGGTCTCCGGTTATTCCCGCCTCCGAAGTTCCTATACGACAATACCGCAGCCCCGGACTTCTGTCAAGACGGATTCCACCCTAGTCGAAAATCATTCCGGCGTTATCCCTCGAAAAAAAAAGCGAGAGAGCTTTTAAACTCCCCCGCTTTTTTAATAAATATTCTTCCACCTTATGGTGGTGAACAATAACTACTTCTTTTTGGTGGCTTTTTTCACAACTTTCTTCACGGCTTTTTTCACAACTTTCTTCTCCGCCTTCTTTTTGACTACCATTGTTCCACCCCCTTTAAATAACCTTTTTTTTATTTTAAGTAACATCCATAGCTTTTAATATTTTATAACACACAAACCTGTTTATGAAAATATTTTTTTTAGCTTTACGTAAGTTATTTTTATTTCCTGTCACCTGCGCTTTTTAAATTTAAGTCTTTCATTATTTAGTATCTGACCTTAATCTGGTTTTTATAAATAATTTTAACGCACTATCACCTTATTCATAACATCACCCTTCTGTATTTTCTGTACTGCGTCCATACCTTTCGTCACTTGACCAAACACCGTGTATTTCCCGTCCAATGATTGCTGCCGCGACAAACAAATATAAAACTGGCTGCCGGCGGAATCCGGCGCCATGCTTCTGGCCATGGCCACGGTTCCGGTCAGATGGGCGCGCGAATTGAACTCGGCTTTAATATTATAACCCGGCCCGCCGGTTCCATCGCCCTTGGGATCTCCTCCTTGAATCACAAAACCGGGAACCACGCGATGAAACGCCAATCCGTCATAGAACCCTTGTTTCACCAGTTTGATAAAATTAGCCACGGTCTCCGGTGCGTCCTCGGAATAAAACTTAAAAACAATTTCCCCTTTTTCCGTCTGGATAACCGCTTCCTTGGACTCCCCGGACGTTTTTGCTTCTGGCACGGTTTTTTCCTCCTGTGGCTTTTCCGGCACCCCGGCTTGATCGCTAGTTTTCACGCCGACGCATCCGTTTAAAACAAAAACCAGTATGCCGGCGGCCACAAAAATATTTTTCATGCTTAATCCCTCCTGGTAGTTTTAATAAAACTCAGGATACATGATTTTGAAATTATATATCCTGAGTTTATATTTTTTTGATCATAACCTAATAATTATTTTTAGCAAAGAAAAATATCTCATTCGTTCTTCTTTTTTTTAATTTTATCCCGGATGGAATTATTCTGCCGCATTGCGATGCTTCGCTTTTTGATTTACGATTTTTATTGGATTTTAAATTTCCCCCTTTGAAAAAGGGGGATCAAGGGGGATTTTACAAATAATAAATCAGGTTAGATACCCTGGGGCTTGCCCCAGGGTGATTCATTTTCCTGCCAGGAAAACCATCGATGCTTCCTGGGCGCGGGAAGCGGAGGAGCGGATTGATACTTTTGAAAAGGGAGAACTCCCGATTCGTCCCGCAAATGACGTTTTCCATAAAATTACTAACCTCTAATCCGAATGAACATTGATTTTCTTGCTCCCGCCGAAGCGGAGTTTGTGGAAATCACGGCTTATTATAATAGTCAAAGTGAAGGCCTTGGCTTTGAATTCGCACATGGAAATTACGGTTTAAACATGAAAATCAAAAATCTCAAAACTAAGAGCCTGTATTGTGGGAAGGTCAGGAAACGACGAATGCCTTAAGTTGCTATGTTGAGAAAGTCAACATCTGGACTTCCCGCACCACTAAGCATTCTTTCATTACCCAAGATCAAGGGTATTTCCAACAATATGGCTTTTAATTTCCTCTTCTAATTGAGATCTAAACTTCTCATCAAGTGTTTTTCTTCGGACGGCTAAATATTTACAAAATGCAGACCACGCATTAACACCACTCCATCCATTAAAATCAAAATATCCTCGACATTCTTTTATATGCAACTTTCTTTTGCTAATTTCTACTGAAATATCACGCAACAAGGTAAATATCCTTTGGTCATTTGGAGGTATGCTAAATATAGAAGTATCGTTCCATTTAGACTCAGGAATATTTTCATTTATTCCATTCCCATAATCAGGATGGTCAGCCACAGCATTTGTAAAGCCATTGTATTCTGGATTATCAACCAAAGCTTTTACTCCTCTATAAATCAATTCCATATCTTTGTCACTCATATTGTGCACAAAATTGCCAGGACCAAACATTTTCCCTCCTGTTTCTATTAAATCTTTCATGTTTTTATCCTCTATTGCATCTTTCATGCTTTTATCCATTATTTTCTTTACCTCCCATTCACAAATTTATCCAGACTATTCTATTTATAGTGTCGGCCAAATCAACAACAACTTTAGTTTGACATATGTTAAAAGGTTGGCGGTTTTTGTGGGATACCCGGGCACTCATTTATCCTGCTCCCCAGTATATTCCAGCAACGGCTCAATCAACACCTGCCCAGGTGATATGCTGAATCAGCCCATCAGCGCCGATATGGGGCAAGCAGCCGCGGGAATGGGAATGCCGGCCGGGGTTTATTGCCGAGCGGAACTCGGCGGCCCCAGACTACGGTTGACTGCTCTCAATCATTCGCCCCATTCTCCGACAAACTCCCAGTCAATTTATTGTGAAAATCCACACCACATTATAATTATGGGTCTTCTCCTTATCGAGTGGGTAAAAAACTAAGCTGAA
This sequence comes from uncultured bacterium, assembly GCA_965371665.1. GTDB lineage: Bacteria > Oederibacteriota > JAAXVQ01 > JAAXVQ01 > JAUVAV01 > JAUVAV01. The sequence goes on along the minus strand of CBDUZI010000006.1, from coordinate 47,230 downwards.
AGTCAGAAAATCTTTTTCCGTTAAGGATTAATCAGCTTTTTGTTCTTGGGAAACTTGATACACTCTGGCAATAGGTTTATGATCTTGGCAGCCTGGAGAGTCAAGCTTACTTAATGAGTTCTTTTTAGTTTCGGTTATAAGCCGTCACCCCGGCGAAAGCCGGGGTCCAGGAGATGTTTGATGAGCAAGCAACCCTGCGTATATATTCTCTCATCTCGTCGCAACGGAACATTATATGGGGGCGTTTCTTCTGACCTGATTAAACGAGTCTGGGAGCATAAAAATAGCTTCGTAAAAGGGTTTACTAAACGTTACAGAGTTCATGAATTGGTTTGGTATGAGATGCATGAAACGATGGCAAGCGCCATTCATCGCGAAAAAGCGATCAAGGAGTGGAAGCGAAAATGGAAATTAGAATTGATTGAGAAAGGAAATCCAAATTGGACGGATCTTTATAAAAAGCTAAACCGACTAGCTTCCGGCTTTCGCCGGAATGACGGCAAAAAAGGCGGAAAAGCTGTAAAGTTTACCCACTCGATGAGGAGAAGACCCATAATTATATTTTCTTCTCCGGTGGCAGGAAACCGATGGGCTTCTGTTTGCGCTTTAACGTCACGGGCAAATTCATAATACATTTGATGACATCGAATATTTTTACAATATGTTCATCATGTTTCATTAATTTAGCTTCGATTTTTTCCAAGCGTTTCAAAAGTTCGGCGTTAGAGGCCATCAATGCTTTCATTTTTACAAATGTCCGCATGATTTGGATATTTACCTGAATGGCACGGTCACTATTAAGTACACTGGAAAGCATAGCAACTCCTTGTTCAGTAAAAGCATATGGCAATGTCCTTCTCCCTCCCCAGTGTCCCGTCTTTCTACAAAGGAATGATCGCGTATTGGGGTTATCATGAAATGCGGATAAACCATGGAGAAATCGAAAAATTACGGATAACCAGACAATTATTATTTGAAGCGGCGGAACACGAAAAACGCTATGTGCGAGAAACCGGGGTTCAATTTCCCCGCTCTAAAGAGCGGGGAATTGGATATGATCTGTAGAAAACCATTATTACTGTCCCGCTTCATCCCCGGCTTGAAAGCCGGGGAATTCGCGGCTAACATATTAAACGGATGACCTGACTCCTGGACTTCCCCCTCAATAAAGTTATTTCAATAAAACCAGTTTTTTAATTTCCCGGCTATTACCGTCTATGCTTATCCGGTAATAGTATATGCCAGCGGAGAGGCTTGCTGTGTCTAAGGACAACTGCGCAATCCCGGGTTGGCAATCGGCTTTAACTTCCGCCACCCGCTCTCCGGCCGCGTTATAAACCGTCACGCTTACCGGGACGGCCATCTCCAGCTCCACCTGGAAATAAGCCGGAACGCCGATTTTGGCCGGGTTGGGATAGAAGACTGTCCCGCTTCCTTGCCAAGCGATACTCGTTGCGGTCATGGTTATAGTCGGCGTGTGGGTAAATGTGTTGGTAATAGTCGCGGTAAGCGTAATCGTGGATGTAGGCGTTATGGTTTTGGTAATAGTCGCGGTAGGAGTTATGGTCGCCGTATCGGTTATAGTGGGCGAGTGCGTAAAGGTCCCGGTAATGGTAGCGGTTTGTGTTATTGTCGGCGTACTGGTTACAGTCGGCGAATGCGTGAATGTCTTAGTAATAGTCGCAGTTTGTGTTATGGTCGGCGTACTGGTTACAGTCGGCGAATGCGTGAATGTCTTAGTAATAGTCGCGGTTTGTGTTATGGTCGGAGTATGCGTAATAGTCGGCGTTATGGTTATGGTCGGTGTGGGCGTAAAGGTTTGAGTAGCCGTGATGGTGGGTGTCACGGTCGGTGAATTAATGGTTATGGTAATAGTCGGGGTCGGCGTAATGCTGGGAGAGCAAGTCGGGGTGGGTGTCAGGTTTATCAGGGGATGGAGGAAACCGGCAAAATTCTTATAACTGCCCGAGGCCATCGCATCTATCCCGGTTTGGCATATAGCGCTCAAAATATTGTAGCTTGTCGAACTAGCGCGTTCCCCGCCCGAATCCTGCACATCATCCACGCCGATATAATTAGATGAGGTAAAATTGCTATGCGCGCCTGCGGTAACAGGCATGAGCCCTGCCAGCAGCAACAGCCCAAGTATTAATCCGGGAATTTGTTTAAAGGCTTTCAAGGCAACCTCGCTATATTTTAAATGAATTCCTCCCGCCGCAAGCTGCGGGGTATCTAACCTGATTTATTATTTGTAAAATCCCCCTAGCCCCCTTTTCCCTGGACAAAACCATCCAGGACTGGCCAAAGGGGGAAATTGCAAGTTAAAAAGCCGGTATCTCTGCGCCGGCACTGTCCTGGTTGCAAATACCGTTGGGCCCGTTGCCCAAACCCCAAACCGGCAAAACTCCTGTCGCTAAATCTATTATATCATTGGACGGCAAGCCTCTATAGAAAACATTATAACTTACCCGGCCGCTTCCACCGGCGGTTAAACCAATACCGATTGATCCGGCGAGCGGAATCTCTATAGCAGTATATTTTATGGTATTCTCAAGCAGATAAACTTCCGGCGCCAGAACATTGAGATCCGAGATGCCGTATGAACCTCCGGGAGCCATGCCGGTCAAATCAATAACGCAATCCTCTACCCGGCAGTTTATAACCCCGCTGATTCCCACTCCGCCGCCGGTTCCTCCGCCCATCATGACAATATAGTCTTCCACTATGTCGCAGCTCTGCGCGCCGTTCAGGTCAATTACGATTATCGGATTCAATGCCTCGATTTTGCACTCACGAACATAGCAATAAACCGCATTATTTAAATTCACCACAGGGTTTCCTTCGGCTCCGCTGGTGATCATCAAAGCTTCCAGGGCTGCTCCGGTCCTGGCGCTCATATTGACTTGATTTATCCTCAATTCCGTGGCATCCCATCCTTGTCCGCGAACCGTAACCCAATCCGGTATATTCAAGGGACTGGTTTCATTATAAGTACCGGCCTGCACATTAATAACCCATTGGGTATTGATACTGGGCGCCGGCACTAATGCCCCCGCTCCGGTAAACGGCCCCTGGCCTAAAAGCATGTCAATCGCCGCGCTGACCGTACAAGTATCCCCGCCGTCATGTGCCACAGTCAATACTTCCTGATATACTATTTTTCGGCTGGCCATGGCATAGGCCGCATTGGTCAGCAAGTGGCGGGGCGTCATCTCGCCGTCGCCCGCCACATTGATGCTCAGCCAATATGCTTTGCGAAAAGGAATATCCATAGCATTATTCGATCCGAGCACTACATTAAAAACCCCGTTAATGACCGATACGCTTCCCTGGGTCTCGGTCCAAAGTGCCGCACCAGCGGTAGCAACATCATAAATGCTGAAAACCATGCTGCGCGATCCAGTTATCGGCACGCCCGAGCTGTCGGTCAACTGGCCCTGGTAATTCATTTTCTGCGGGATATGAACCAAAGCCTCCGCCCCGATCACCATGCTCCCAAAACAAAATCCACTGACGAGTAAAGTCCGGAAAATTTTCAAGAACATTATTTTTTCCTCCTTTGGATAATCCCCAAATTCAAACCGGCTATAATATATAACCTTGCCGTTTGTTCGGCAATGCTTTTTTTAGCCTAGGAGCCTGAGCCTTTAGTCGGTTTTTTTATGTTGTCATTCCCGAATGCTTTAATCGGGAATCCAGAGGCTTTGATTTTAAAGGAATTAAAAGTCCCTGGATTCCGGCCTGTCCTGGATGGTTTAGTCCAGGGCTTTCGCCGGAATGACGGCAAAACAACCGATTATCAGACTAAATGCTCAGGCTTCTTAGTCTTTCAGGTAGTTAAGCATTCCTCCCGCCAGTATGATTTCAGTCTGGCGCGGGGATAGTACGCACTCCATTTCCCACTCCTCGCCGGTACTTTTATTACAGACCAGCAGGTTTTTCCCGGCTGATAAACGCCGCTTCATTTCCGGCAAGGAAAGTTCATGTCCTGATTTAATCCGGTTATAATCCGAAGCATGTTGGAAATGAAGCGGCAGAATTCCGAAATTGACCAAATTGGCCTGATGGATGCGCGCAAAGGATTTGGCCAGGACAGCGCGCACTCCCAGGTATTTAGGCGCCAGGGCCGCATGTTCGCGCGAAGAGCCCTGGCCGTAATTATCTCCCGCTACTACATACCCACCCTGCCGGGAGCGGGCCCGGCAGGAAAAATCCGGACATAACCCGGAAAATACAAACTCCGCAATCGCCGGAATATTCGAGCGCAAGGGAAGGATTTTAGCGCCGGCCGGCATAATATCATCCGTGGTAATATTATCGCCCACCTTGATTAAAACCCGGCCCCTATCCGCTTCCGGCAGCGGCTTAAATTCCGGCAGCGACCGGATGTTCGGTCCGCGAATAATTTCATGCTTGCTCCGGGAAGAAACCGGAAAAATGACCAGGCTGGAGGAGATGTCGGCCTTGCGGGGAAGGGAAAATTTTTTCCGCTGTTTGATTTGCCGCGGATCTATTATCTTTCCCTGCAGAGCCGCGGCCGCTGCGGTCTCGGGTGAGACCAGGTAAACCTCGGCATCCGGGGTGCCGGAGCGCCCCTTGAAATTACGGTTAAAGGTGCGCAAGGATACTGCGCCGGAAGCCGGCGCCTGCCCCATGCCGATACAGGCTCCGCATGCCGGCTCCATAACCCGAGCGCCTGCCCGCAGCAAAGCAGCCAGGATTCCGTTTCGGGTCATAGCTTCCAGTACCTGGCTGGAACCGGGCGTAATTACCAGGGAAACCGAGGGCTGCACACGCCGGCCGGCTAAAATCCCGGCCGCTGATGCCATATCCGCCAAGGAGGAATTAGTGCAGGAGCCGATTACCACCTGCCGGGGTTTTATCCCGCTTAGCTCGCTTACCGGAACTATCGCATCCGGCGAATGCGGCCTGGCTGCCAGGGGAACCAGTTGGGATAGATTAATGGAAATTTCTCCTCCGGAATATGCGGCTTTAATATCCGCCGCGAGCGGCCGGAATTTTTTACCCCGGCCTTGATAAACCAGGAAGGCCCGGGTAATCTCATCCGCGGGAAACAGACTGGTCGTAGCCCCGGTCTCGGCTCCCATATTGGTTATGGTAGCGCGTTCCGGAACGGAAAGAGTGTTTACGCCCGGCCCGGCGTATTCCAATATTTTACCCACTCCGCCTTTAACCGTTAGACGGCGCAGTACTTCCAGGATTACGTCCTTGGCCGTAACGCCGCGGCGTAAGCGGCCGGTCAGAGTTATTTTTAAAATTTCAGGACAGGTCAGGAAAAAAGGCGCTCCGGCCATGGCAGCCGCCACATCCAGTCCGCCGGCTCCGATTGCCAGCATTCCCAAACCACCGGCTGTAGGCGTATGCGAATCCGAGCCCAGCAGGGTGGCGCCCGGCTGCCCGAAACTTTCCAAATGCACCTGGTGGCATATGCCGTTGCCCGGCCGGGAAAAAATTGCGCCGTATTTCATAGCCATGCTTTGCAGAAAGGCATGGTCATCAGCATTTTCAAATCCGGATTGAAGAGTATTATGATCTACATAGGAAACTGAGAGCCGGGTCCGTACGCGCGGCAGACCCAGGGCTTCGAACTGGAGCCAGGCCATGGTTCCGGTGGCATCCTGGGTCAGGGTTTGGTCAATGCGCAGGGCCAGCGATTTTCCGGGAATAAGTTCGCCTTCTATTAAATGGTTGGCTAATATTTTTTCCGCTGCGGTTAAGGGTTTCACAAGTTCTTTCCGGCCCCTCAAGTTTCTTTCCTGTACGTCTTGGGCCCTTGCTCAAACAAATCCCCGCCTTCCAGATCAATTGCGACTACGGCCGGAAAGTTTTCAATATGCATGCAATAGATAGCTTCCGGGCCTAATTCCTCGTAGGCGGTTACTGCCGCACCGCGTACCTTGGACCCATAGAAAGCTCCGGCTCCGCCGGCAGCCGCCAGGTAAATGGCGCTTTTGCGCTGTAATTCCTTGACCGCGCTCTGAGATAATGGTCCTTTACCCATGATGCCGCTTACCCCGGCTTCAATCAGCGCCGGTATAAAATGCTCCATCCGGCGGCTGGTCGTTGGCCCGGCAGCGCCTACCGCTTCCCCCGGTGCCGGCGGCGTGGGTCCGACAAAATAAATCATTTGTCCTTTTAAATCCACGGGCGGCTGCTTGTTATCCGCCTCCAAATCGAAAATTCGTTTCAGGGCCGCGTCCCGGGCGGTATAAAGCGTACCGCTCAAATTCACCCATTGGCCTACTTTTAAATCCCGTAATACCAAAGTATCCAGGGGAAGTTTCAACCAAGTCGCGCTCATATCTTCACCTCCGCCAAACGGTGACTATGACACTCGACATTAACCGCCACCGGCAAAGATGCAATATGGCAGGGCGCGGTCTCGATAGCCACGGCCAGCGCGGTAATCGTGCCGCCCCATCCTTGGGGTCCGATGCCGAGCTCATTGACTCGCCGCAAAAGAACCTTTTCCAGTTTAGCCGTTTCCGGGTCCGGGGAAGGCTCTCCGATTTTCCGGAGCAAAGCCCGCTTGGCCAGGCAGGGCGCAGTCTCAAAATTGCCTCCCAGACCTATCCCAATAATTAAAGGCGGACAAGCTGTGGCTCCGTTGGTGCGAATAATATTTACTATATAATCCCCTACACCGTGCCGGCTGGCTAAAGGCGGAAGCATGGCCATAGCGCTGGCATTCTCACATCCTCCGCCCTTGGCCATCACAAAAAGTTTTAAAGCTTTGCCGGGCACGGGATGATAATGCACTATTGCCGGGGTATTGTCCCCGGAATTCCCCCGGGTCAGGGGATGCACGGCTATCGAGTGGCGCAACCGTCCTTCCCGGGTAGCTAGACGCACCCCGGCTTGTAAAGCCTCTTCTAAGGAAGACCCCTTAATCCTTACTTCCTGGCCTACTTCGGCAAAAATAACCGTGGTCCCGGTATCCTGGCACAAGGGCAGAACACCGGCAGCGGCCATCTGAGCATTCTCTAATAGTAATTGCAGGGATTGCCGTCCCAGGGGCGAAGCTTCCTCTTCCAGGACACGCTGAAGTTCCGCTTTTACATCCGGACGTATATGAAAATTGATTTTTTTTATTGCTTCCGCTACCACTGAGGTAATTTCTTCGGCTGGGATTTCACGCATGGGATTACCTCCTGAATTTATAACCAGTCGTCAATCCGGCGGCACAGCTCGCCTACGGTTTCAGCCGAACGCCTTAAAGCCTGTTCCTCTTTGGGATCAAGTTCTATTTTTACTATCTGTTCTACTCCCCGGCGGCCGAGTATAACCGGCACACCCAGAACGATATCTTTATATCCATATTCTCCCGATAACCAGGCGGCGCAAGGCAGCACAGCCTTTTCGTCGCGGATTACGGCCGCCACCATGCTGGCAGCCGAGGCCGCCGGAGCGTAATAAGCGCTCCCGGATCGGAGCAGTTTCATTATCTCTCCCCCGCCGGACCGGGTACGGGCTATTATTTTATCCAGCTTTTCCGGCGGCAATAAATTCACCACCAACACTCCCGCCATCCGGGTAAGCGGCAGGCAAGGCACCATTTCATCTCCGTGCCCTCCCATCACCATGGCTTCCACGGCCTGGGATGAAACCTTGAGTTCCTCGGCAATAAAATGGCGAAACCGGGCGGAGTCCAGTATCCCGGCCATGCCGGTTACCCGATGCTTGGGAAAGCCGGTAACTTTCAGGGCCGTATAAGTCATGGCGTCCAGGGGATTCGTGACCACGATAATCACTGCCTCCGGCGAGACAGCAGCGGCTTGCTTTGCCACGGTACGGATAATCTCAAAATTTATTTTCAGCAAATCGTCACGACTCATGCCGGGCTTGCGGGGAGAGCCGGAAGTAATTACTATTATTTCCGAGCCGGCTGTATCCGGGTAATCCGAAGTGCCCACCACGCATCCGGAATATCCGAGAACGGGCGCGGACTGATTCAAGTCCAAAGCCTTGCCCCGGGCCAGATCTCCGTCAATATCCAGCAGAACTACATCGCCCAGCCGTTGCGCGAGAATCTGCTGGGCCAGCGAGGCCCCCACATTCCCGGCGCCGATAACGGTGAACTTGCTTCGCGGCATTTAAGCCTCCTGAACCAGCGATAAATTCTTGACAATCGCCTCGGCGAATTCACTGCAACGGACTTCCCGGGCGCCGGGAAGCTGGCGCGCCAAATCATAAGTTACGACCTTGCTCAGAATAGTCTTTTCCAGAGCAGTCTGAATAGCCCGGCCGGCCTCCGGCCAGCCTAAATACTCCAGCATCATTACGCCGGAAAGCAGCAAAGACCCCGGATTGACTTTATCCTGTCCGGCATACTTAGGCGCTGTGCCGTGGGTGGCTTCGAAAAGCGCCAGGCCATTGCCGATATTCGCGCCCGGCGCCAGGCCTAACCCGCCCACCTGGGCGGCGCAGGCATCCGAGATATAGTCGCCGTTCAAGTTGGGAGTGGCCAGCACGGAATATTCATCCGGCCGCAGGAGTACTTGCTGGAACATGGCATCCGCAATACGATCCTTGATTAAAATCCTCCCGGCCGGCATTTGACCCTGGTGCTCTTCCCAGAGCGCTTTTTCACTAATGGTCTGCTCACCGAATTCTTCGGTCGCGATTTCGTATCCCCAATCCCGGAACGCGCCTTCGGTGTACTTCATTATATTACCTTTATGCACCAGGGTTACGGAAGGACATTGATGCTCCAGCGCGTATTGGATAGCCGCTTTTACGATGCGATGGGTGTTACGGCGGGTTATGGGTTTGATGCCGATCCCGGCTTCGGATGAGAGGGGCGTTTTAAGTTCCCGGCTTACAAATTCCGCCAGCATCTTCGCTTCGCGGCTCCCGGCCTGCCATTCAATCCCGGCGTATACATCCTCGGTATTCTCGCGAAAAATAACCACATTCAGTTTTTCGGGCTGCTTAACCGGGGCTGGTGTCCCCTGGTAATAACGCACGGGCCGTACGCAGGCATACAAATCCAGTTCCTGCCTGAGGCTGACGTTCAAAGAACGCAACCCCCCGCCTACGGGCGTGGTGAGCGGCCCTTTAATGGCCACGCGGTATTTCCGGACAGCCTCCAGCGTCTCTGGAGGCAGCGCCGGGAGCCCGTTGGCTGCGGCTTTTTCTCCGCAGAGGATTTCCATCCATTTTATTTCACGCCGGCCTTTATATGTCATCTCGATTGCGGCTTCCCATACCCGGCGGGCCGCGGCCCAGATATCCGAACCTATCCCGTCACCTTCAATAAAAGGAATCACCGGCTTATCGGGAACCCGCAGCCGGCCTTTGCTCTCCTGGATAATCTCCCCGTCCGGAGGCGGAGTATAAATAACTTTTTCCATGCGCCCGTTTTACTCCTTTTCGTGGTGCAGGTATCCCACCCACTCGGAAAAGTGGATTCGGGCCTGATCCCACATCTCGGCATCAGATATGCCGGTGGTTCGTCCCTGGGTGTATTCCTGATCAACCCATTCCTTGATGGCCAGGACGCCGGGATCTTTTTTTCCGATTTTGACTTTTTCCGGGATTTTAAGACGGCCATTAATCCAATAGGCTATCCCGGCGGCCCCGGATTTATCCGTGATCCCGATATCCACCGGCCGGTTGAGAACCTTCTCGGTGTTAAAGATGTTATAGATTTCCTGATCCTTCATTAATCCGTCGGCATGAATTCCGGCCCGGGTCACATTAAAATTAGCTCCCACCAGGGGTTGGTTGGCGGGTATCTGGTATCCCATCGATTTTTCAAAATATTCCGCCATCTCGGTAATGGCCGAAGTATCTATTCCATACGTTTCCCCGCGCAGACCGATATATTCTATCAGCAGCGCTTCGATCGGCGTATTCCCGGTACGCTCGCCGATTCCCAGTAAAGTGCCGTTGGCCGCCGAACATCCGTACAACCACGCCGCTACCGCATTGCTCAGCCCCCGGTAAAAATCATTATGTCCGTGCCACTCCAGCAGCTCCGAGGGTACGCCCGCGTACTTGTGCAAGCCGTAAATTATTCCGTTCACATTGCGCGGCAGCATGACTCCGGGATAACTTACGCCGTATCCCAGTGTATCGCAAGCCCGGATCTTGACCGGGATGCCGGATTCCTTGGAAAGCCGCATAAGCCTCTGGGCAAAGGGAATCACGAACCCATAGAAATCGGCGCGGGTAATATCCTCAAAATGGCAGCGCGGAATGATGCCCATCTCAAGCGCGGAACGAACTATCTCTAAATAACCCTCCATGGCCTGCTCCCGCGTTTTTTTGAGCTTATTAAAAATATGATAATCCGAAGCCGAGGTTAGAATCCCTGTTTCCTGGAGCTCCATTTCTTTTACAATCTTCAAATCCTCTTTCTTGGCCCGGATCCACCCCGTAACCTCGGGAAACTCGTACCCCCGTTCCAGGCATTTGCGCACCGCTTCCTTGTCCTTGTCAGTGTATAGGAAAAACTCGCTCTGCCGAATAATTCCATTGGGACCGGAGAGCTTATGCAGAAGATCAAAGAGGCGGAGGATTTGCTCCGAGGTAAAAGGCGGCAGCGCCTGCTGGCCGTCCCGGAAAGTAGTATCCGTAATCCAAATATCCTCCGCCGGCACCAAGGGAACCATGCGGTGATTGAAACACATCAGCGGCGGCATCTCGTAAGTATAAATGTCGCGGTATAGATTGGGCTCTTTAACTTCCTGAAGTTCGTACTGGTATTCCTCGCGCATCAAGGTCCGGCGATGCTTATCAAATTTAATCATGGTATTTCCTCCTCTAGCTTATCCCCGGCAGAAGCCCGGGACTGATTAGTCCACCCGCAGCAGGGACGCAGCTTGCCGTGCCTGCATACACGACGCATGTCTTTATTTTGCCCGTAACCGCTCCCGGAGGCGGCCGCTTAGATGGCTGCCAGGTCTCATTATCATTGGGGGTAATAATATACGGAAGGCCTTATGAATTGTCAACCAGGGAAAAGTGCCCCAGAATCTAAATTGAAATAGTCAAAAAGAGAAAAAAAAGAAAAAAGAGCTCACTGGCAGGGTAAATTGGTTATTTTACGCTTTATGAAAATTTAACCAACCAGGAACACATCTTGTTTTACCCCCCTTTACAAAAAACTTATCTTTACCCATAACTTTTACCGGACATAAAAGTTATGGGACATTTTCACTTTACTAACACACACAAAACTTTTATTGACGCACTAGACTGGTTTTTGCTATGCTTTTATTGAAAAATAAAAATATTGTACTCAGAAATGCAAGGTGGTTTTGTTGAAAATAAGGATATTATTAATAAAAAGCATGATTTTATTGGTTTTTACCCCATTATCCTGGGGTATTGAATTTAATAAGCATACTGTCGACACTAATTTTTTAGACGCAAGGTGTGTTTATGCGGCTGATGTGAATGGCGACGGCCATATGGATATAGTGGGAGCGGCTACAGTCGCTGATGAAATTGTGTGGTGGGAAAATAATGGGTCGCAAAATTTTACCAAGCATATTATTGATAGCAGTTTTAACGGAGCCATCTCAGTGGTGGCCGCCAAGATAGACAGCGACAATTATATAGACATAGTCGCAGCCGCTTATTATGCCGGTGATATCGCCTGGTGGAAAAATGATGGGGCCGAGAATTTTACAAAACACATTATTGATGAAAGCTTTTTGGGGGCCGTCTCAGTTCAGGTTGCGGATGTTAACCAGGACGGCTACCTGGATTTGCTGGGCGCGGCTTATACGGATGATGACATAGTATGGTGGGAAAATGACGGAGAGGGAAATTTTTCCGGCCATGATATTGATCTGTCCTTTGATGGAGCATATTCTGTCTGTGCGGCAGATCTGGATGGCGACAACGACATGGATATTCTCGGAGCCGCAGTAGCTGCCGATGATATCGCATGGTGGGAGAACAATGGGTCGGAAAGTTTTACCAAGCATATTATTGATGGAAATTTTAATGGAGCCGCCTCCATTTTTGCCGCCGATATTGACGGCAAAAATGGAATGGATGTAGTCGCAGCCGCTAACTATGCTGATGAAATCGCATGGTGGGAGAACAACGGGTCGGAAAGTTTCACCAAACATATCATTGACCCAAGTTTTAATGGTCCCGATTGCGTCTGTGTCGCGGATATAGAAGGGGACGGGGATCTAGATGTGTTTGGCGCGGCCAATGATGGTAATGAAATTGCGTGGTGGGAGAATGACGGATCAGAAAATTTCACTAAACATATCATTGACTCAAGTTTTGTCGGGGCCACATCAGTTTGCGTTGCCAATGTAGATGGGGATGCTGATCTGGATGTGCTGAGCGCTGCGCATATTGTTAATGATATCGCATGGTGGGAGCAATATACGAATACACCTACGTTCACGATTACGCCAACCATTACTTCTACCAGAACATTCACACCAACTATAACCATCACCTCAACTTATACTAATACTAAAACTAAAACTCCACCCCCAACGTATACAGTTACTTCAATTGATACCCCAACATTCACACCAACTATAACCATTACCTCAACTTATACTAATACTAAAACTCCAACCCCAACGTATACAGTTACTTCAATTGATACCCCAACCCCGGTACATACAGTCACCCCCACCGTCACACCTACGCTTCCCCTGCCCGCTACGCAAGCCATAACCCCTTTTAAGATTGATACGGATAAAGTTATTGTATATCCTTCGCCGGCCAAGGGTAATGACTTGTGGTTTTATTATTCCATAGACGGCCCCTGCCAGGTGCGGATTGAAATCTATAATGTTTTAGGGGAAAAAGTAATTGTGCTGACCGATACTTGCAATGGGAGTGGATATCGCCGCACTCACTGGGATATCAGCAACGTTGCATCCGGCGTATATTTGTACCGAATGAAAATTGATAGTTCGGCCGGTACGCGGGATTTCGGAGTACATAAGCTCGTAATTGTACGCATAGATAAAAGCCCCAATTAAAAGTGATTATCCCTGCAATGACAGAAAATCGGATTCGGCCTGGATACCGGCCTGTCCTGGAGGTTTAGTCCAGGGCTTCCGCTAATTGCTCAGGTTCCTGGATTCCACCTTCATCACCACTAAAGTAATATCATCATATTGCGGAGTGTCTTTTATAAAGCTATTCACATCGGCAAAGATCCCCTCGAGTACCACTGGGGCGCTGTCCGCACCATAGCGCTCGATTGAGGCCTTTAAGCGTTCCTGAGTGAAGAACTCTTCTTCTCTGTTCATAGCCTCGGTTATCCCATCGGTATAAAGCACTACTATATCCCCGGCTTTTATGTCTAACTCCTGTTCGGTAATAACCTCGTCTATTTCCCCGGGCGGGAGCATGTTCAGGATTACCCCTCCTGACAGGATCGCCTCACACCTCTCATCCTGCGCGCGATATATCAGGATATGCTCATGCCCGGCCGAACTGTAGTAAAGTCTCTTCTGCTTACTATCCCATCTGAAATACAGCATGCTCATGAATCTGTCCGCCTCTACCTGTTGCTGCATAAGTTGATTAAACGCCAGGAGTATCTGTTTAGGCGTCTTTCTCTCCAGGGCCAGGGAATGGACAATGGTCTTGGCCATTACCATCACCAGGCCGGCCGGCACTCCCTTGCCCGAGACATCCCCGATCACGATGTCCAGAAGTTCTTTGTCTATGGAGATAAAGTCGAAGTAATCGCCTCCGATCTCCTTGGCCGGTATGGCCCGGCCTGCCAGTTCCAATCCCTCTATTCGCGGTATCTCCCGGGGGAACAGGCCCTGCTGTATCTGCCGGCCTAATCCGAGCTCGGTCTCCATGCGCGATTTTTCCTTCATATTTTCATATAACCTCGCGTTCTCTATGGAGATGGCCGCCTGGATGGCCATGAACATCATTACTTCCAAGTCTTCCTGGCTGAACAGGCTGCCCACCAGCCGGTTATCCACATAGATGAGCCCGATCATCTCCCGGGTCCGCTTGATAATCAGGGGGATACAGAGAATAGAGCCGACCTCCTTCAGCTCTTTGAAGCGGCTGTCCCGGCTCACGTCGCTTATTAATATCGGCTCACGCTTTGCCGCGACCTCATCGGTTATGCGCCGGGTTATCTGGAAGAGTTCGGTCTCTACCTCTTCCTCGATCTTCTGCGTCACCCTTAGCTCAAGCTCGCCCTTGTCATTATAGAGCATCAGGAAGCCCCGCTCTCCGCCCGTCACTTCTATGGCAGCTTGCATGACCTTATTGAGCAGTTCTTCCAGGTCCAGAATCGAGCTGATTATCTGGTTGACCTGGAGCACTGAGACGAGTTCTCTTCTGGCGGTGAGACCCTCCTGAAAGGAGATTTCTTCTTTCTTTTCCTGGAGGGGTTCGCGGAGAAGTTCCCGGGTTCTCTGCAAGTCCAGCCTGGCCTCGATTTCGGCAAACAGACCCTCCGCTTTTTTCAGATACTCCCACCCCTGCGGGCAGCTTGCTTTTATCTGGCTAAGCTCCTCCTGGGAACGGGGGGTGGATTCTCCCTCTCCCTTATCCCTCAACAGCCACTTGCCGGCCTCATAATAGATAAGCCCTAACTGGTATCTGTCCTCAGTCTGTTCTTTTAAAAATTTGATCCCTGCCTCCCAATGCTTTATAGCCTTCTGCTTGTTGCCTGCCAGCCATTGATAAGTGCCATTCACCCGATAGGCTGGCCCCAAGCGAACCTTATACCATTTGCCCCATATAAAAGCCTTTTTGCAAAGTTTTTTTGCTTCCTTCAAATACTCCCTTCGCTTAGAATGAGAGATATTTCTTGTCTCGACTATGCCGAAATATGTTTCTGCCAATATCCAATAGACGTCGCCTAAAAACCCGCCCCGAAGCATATACCTGGATATCAAGTCTACCGCTTCTTCTAACGCCTTAACCGCCTTGTCATACTCCCTTCTTTTAAGATGGGCGTAGCCTAAATTCTGATATAGCCAAGGTGTGATTATGATATCCCGCGCCTCTTTGCCAAGTTCGACGGCCCTCTTTAGCTCCATGATGACCTTATCGTCCAATTCGCCCAGGCACGTAGAAATCAATCCCGGACTTAGTCCCCATGAGGTAAGCCGGGGATCCCCGGTCTCCTGGGCAATTAACCGAATATTCTTGAACGCCCTGAGAGCCTCCCTGAGCTCGCCTCGAATAAAATGGCCGAACCCTTGACCGAGGTACCCAGCAGCCAACTCGAATACTTCACCCGCCCTGGCAAATATCTCTGCTCCTTTCTCAGACTGAAAAATAGCTTCTTTCCCGTTACCTGCCGGATAAAAATAAAGATAGCCGAAATAAATCCTGCTAAACCCTTCTGCTATAGCTCCATCAAGTTTATTCTCCAACCTCCCGCTCATCTCCAAGGCTCTTTCAAAGTATCTTCGGGCCCTGGAAAACCAGGGAACAGACGTTAAAACTATGGCATGAGCACCATATGACCTGCTAAGCTCATATGATCCCCTGATTTTTTCACAAAAATTTAATCTCAATAGGTCAACTAATAGTGCCTTCATCGGACTTAGAAAATAGTAAGTATAAAAAAGCGTCTCATATAATCTTGCGATAACGAGCGCCCTGGAATCGTCCCTATATTTTTCATTCACAAATATGCCGGGAAACCAGGTATGAGCGGTTTGAATTAACACTTCCTTTATAAGCGCTGCCACAAAACCGATAGTGCTCTTGGGAAACGGCCTGCCCATCAGCCTCAATCCCTCTTCCGCACACTCAGCCGCCTTTTCGGTCTCCCCTTTGTCAAATAAAGTTCTCCCCATCTTTTGCAGCAAATCAACCTTTTGCAGCTTATCCGTGATATATGGAACACATGCCTGAAAGCATTTCAGCGATGGTTCATACTTCCCGGCTATACGATACACCTCTCCCAGGTTGAGCATTACCTCCAGCCACACCTCGGAGTGAGTCTCCTTCATCTCCTGGGGCATCAAGTCCAACACCGTGTTATACAACCTGATGGCCTCGTTATTGGCATAAGCTGCCTTGGCTTTATGGGCGGCTTTGAGTGAATATTCAAAGGCCTTTTGTTTATTGAGTCCCTGGGTAAAATGATAGGCTAAGTCATAGAGAACCGGCTCGATATCTTCTTTATTCTCTCTCTCCATAATCCCGCCTATCCTGTTATGGAGCCCGCTCCTTTCCTCAGAGCCCAGCCGGGTATAAAACGCCTCTCTCACCCTATCGTGGACAAAGTAATAGACTTCCTGCTTTCTTCTTTCTTCCCGGATGAGAAACTGATCATTTACCGCTTTCATTATTACGCGCAAGAGCTCATCCGCCTCTTGCTGGGTTATGGCGAGAAGCAGATCAAAGCTCATTTCTCTCCCGATAAGTGAGGCGCGGGACAAAACTTCCAGACTCTGCTTGTCCAACTCCTCGATCCTGGCGAGAATCACGCCCACCATGCTCTCGGAAAAAGTTATCTCGTCAAATTTAGCTAAATCAAAGCGCCAGCGTCTCTCCCCCTCTGCATAATAGACCACTCCCTGGCGGACCAGGGCCCGCATTATCTCGCTGATGAAAAACGGATTTCCCCTCGTCTTTTCGAAGATATTCCGGCTCAGGGATAATGTGGTCTCCTCCTGCTCGCCCAGTATTCCGGCCGCCATCTTGTTCACCTCAGGCAGTCCCAGTACCTCGATCCTGGCGAGCTTGAGCGGGATTTGCTTGTCCCTTAACTCCTTTAGCATTAATGCCAGGGCATGGGTCTCATCCACCTCATTATCCCGATAAGCGGCCAGCACCAGCACATTACTCTCCGAAAGTCTGGGCGCCATAAAGCGTAAGATATCTAATGTGCCCTCGTCGCTCCATTGCAAATCATCCAGTAAGAGCACCAGGGGATGATCAAGCTGGGAAATATTCAGGAGGAAATCCCGCAGCACTACCCGGAATCGGTGTTTTTCCTTCTCCGGCTCTAATTCTACTAAGGCCGAAGGCTCGCCGATTAAATCCACAAGCTCAGGAATTATCCTGGTCAATACTTTGCCCAGCTCGCCTAAACACGCTTGCATACGTGCAATGCAGGCCTCCCTTTTTGCCGAAGCATACCGCTTAACCCCTGCAATGTAATCGCTGATTATATCCACAAACGGTTTGTAAGGCAGCACTCCTTCCTGCTGGAAACACTTTCCACCAATGAACATACCTTGCCTTGACTGGGTGTATGCCCGCAATTCATCTATGAGCCGGCTTTTTCCACTTCCTGCCTCCCCGCACACAAAATAAAGGCTCCCCTCTCCTGTAACTGCCTTATCTAAACCTTCCTTCATCTCCAGGAGTTCTTTGTCCCGGCCGACCAAGCGCGTACGATAGGTCAATTCCTTTAACCTGTCCTGCAGCCCTATCTGGAACAAAACCATGTCTTTTCCCTGGGCCACAAGCTTTTGGTATTCCTCTAAGTCGGCTTTTAATCCACTGGCAGTCTGATACCTTTCCACCGGGTCCTTGGCCATCAACTTAAGGATAATTCGCTCGATTAGCTCGGGTATGGAAGGATTAATCTTCCGGGGGGCTGCCGGCTTCCTGGCCACATGCTGGTGGATGATTTCTCCGATGTCCTTGCCCATAAAAGGCGGCCGGCCGCAGACTAATTGATAGAACATGATGCCCAGGGAATATAAGTCTGTGCGCTGGTCTATGGGTACTTTCAAGATTCCGCTCTGCTCGGGTGACATATAGGCAAAGGTCTTAGCGATGGCTTCAGGCTGCTTGAGCAAATCCTCTGCGTCCATCAATAGGGCCCATCCAAAATCCATCAGCTTAGCCATGGGTTTGCCATTATCTTCAATCACCACGATATTGCTTGGCTTAAGGTCTCGATGGATAAGCCCTTTGCTGTGGGCATAATCTAAGCCATTGGCTATTTGAGCTATGAGGTCAAGGGAGGCTTCTGCCTGTACTCCTTGTTCGCCTAACCACTCGGCTAAGTTCCTTGCTTTGACAAATTCAGTGATTGTATAGGGCCGCTGGTCATATTCACCCTGGGAATATACCTTCAGGATATGAGCATGGTCTAAATTGATTATCTGCTCTGCTTCTTGTCTGAATTGCAGGACGCTTTGCCGGCTCCGCTTACCTTTTTGGGAAGAGAGCAGCTTCAAGCCCACCTCGCGTTTCTCTGCCAGGTCCTGGGCCCGGTAGACCACGCTAATCTCTCCCTGACCCATTTCTTCCACAATCCTATACCGATTATCTATGGTTTGCCCTAACATAGTTATCCTCCATTATCCCGCCTGTCGCATGCCCGCGCGAAATATACCCGCCTGCTTATGATGTGACATATACATCCTGAGATATCTATTCTTCCTTCGTCTTGGCATGTATTTTATATAACATTCCCTTGCTTAGTTACCAACTATTTTAATGAATTACCCCGCAATTCATTGCGGGGTAATTCATTGTAACATTATCGGATGAATTTCAGGTTCTGTAAATCTATTTCAGCGGTGGGTCGTCCATCAGGTAAAAAAGCACAAAAAATTGCTTTTGAAGGATAGGGCAACAAAAAAACCCATGCCGGCACTTCATGTTTGTCTGGGTTGTCGATCAGTGGTAAGGGGGGAGAGCCTTGGTTAATATCCTAAAATACGTTCCTACCCTTTCAAATAACTCAACAACTGATAAATCAGGACCGCCGGCCAGAACATGGCTTTGATAATACCCAGTACGCCGGTCCAGAAATTGTGGGCCTGCTGGACGAAATACACTGCGGCGCCGATAAAGGCCATGAAGTAAAATCCACCGGAAGTTTGATAGTTTTTCATGCTTTGCCTCCTGGGTGTGTTAGTAGTATTTCTTCTACGCAGGCTACAGCCTGCGGCTACCACCTTGCATTTATATGAAGGAATATTCCCGTATCAGGCCTTGGTCCGGGGAGGCTTGGCCGAGTTTTCCTTACCGGAACTCAGCCATGGTTTATTGGTGCCAAATCTGGTCAGGAGTATGGCTCCCAGTCCGGGAAGCGTGGCAATAAAATAAAAAGCTCCCCCGATAAAAGGAACAAAATGAATAACCTTGAGCAGCAAAAGTCCCAGGAGAACCGCCATGACCGCCGAGCAGCGGGCCGACATTTTATGCCCTACCAGGTAAGCCACTGCGGCGATTCCGAACCAGCGGGCTACCAGCAAGAAAATAAAAATCGCCAATGAAATCGGGATACCGAATAAAGTCACTGCAAAACCTATGGCAAGCGGCAATAACAGCATCACGGCGAATAAGCCTACCAGGCTGGATTTCAACAGATCAGAGGATACTTCCTCGGCCGCATAGCGAATCTGGTTCGGCCACATCATGACCAGAAAGATGCAAAACAGAATTAAACCGGCGGCGGAAACCAGCTTGAAGAAAAAACTGAAAAGCAGCAGTTTTCCGATGGAAAAAAACGGGAGCGACTTCCAGCCTATCTGGCCGCCGATCTCGACTTTGGAACCCAGCACCATGGCTCCGGGAACCATTTCTATTTGTCCTCCCAGGCAAACCACGTCTCCGCCTATATAAGCCGTACTGTCCAGAAACACATCCCCTCGTATTACCACCACGTTACCGGTTATCCGGCCCTTAATCTCGGCCGCGCCGTTTAATACTACTAGTTCGTTATACTCGGCTCTAACCGGCACCACTGTATCTTCATTAATCCGAAACAGATTATCCGCCCATCCCAGATGCGGCAAGAGCAGTATCCCAATAATAGTTATTAAAACAAGTTTTCGCATGCTCTTTATTCCTCCACCAGCTTTATGGCTCTGGTAATTAGTATCTGTTACGGAAAGATAAGTTAAGCTCGTCATACCGGCGGAAGCCGGTATCCAGGAAGTATCTTTGCTTAATTACAGTGCTTTTCTGGATTCCGGCTTAAGGCACGCCGGAATGACGGAACTACAAAGAAATAAAAAAGTCTTTCCGCAACAGGAACTAATTATCTATCCGCCCATACCTCCTGGGCCAGCACCCAGCCTTTATATCCCTCGCGTGGCAGACCGATAGCTGTCCATTCCTTCTCGCTTCCCAAAATTCTGACTTCCCTTCCTTCGGGAACCGTGAAACCAACTTGATACTCCGGCCCCGGGCCGTTGCGCGCTTCGGCCTGGGTGGCTACTACCACGCCCCAGATAATTTTCTTTTCTACAACTATCCGCGCCGAAGCCCAGGCGGCTAAAAATATAAAAACTACGCCAGCCGCAGCAGCGAACCATCTCAATAGGACACCCCGTCCCCGGGTTATAATTAAACCGCCTGTCAGAATTGCCAGTATCAGATATACTATCCAGGCCGCCCCTGCCAGTATGGGGCCGGAAAACCGATTGAATAAATCCCGCCCCAGCCTGGCTAAGGGGCCGGAACGATCGGTGGGCTGACGGATAAGACTTCGTACATGCCTCAAATTATAACGTATATCGTCATCCAATGGTGATTTTTTTAGGGCCCAACGATAATAGGCTATGGCCCGGCCCGGATGACCCAACTTGAACTCGGCGTTTCCAAGATTGTAATAAATCTCCGCATTTTCCCAGCCCTGCTCCAGCAGTCCATGATATTCGGCTACGGCACGGGCATAATCGCCGCGATCATAAGCGGCCCGGGCTGGGGCCGGGCTGGGGCCGGGCTTATTCTCCGGGCCGGCCGCGGCCAGAGGGGTTAGGCATAAAAGCAGGCTGCCGGCCAGTATAAAAATTTGTTTCATCCTTTTCGCTCCTTGGAAAGAATGCGTCCCAATTTTACCAGAAGCTCCTCGGCTCGTTGTTCATGCCGCTCCATTGCCACGGCCTCCCATCCGCTGGGTGCAAACCGGGCAAAATCACACTCATCAAACAGGCTGGCAAGTTGTTCCAGCATGGCTTCCTCAGCGCCGAAAACGCGCAGTTTTCGCACTATCTCTCTTTGCGTAATTCCGGAACGGGAAACCCCCATGTGGTCTGCCAGATACCAGGTCAAAGCCTGGGAGAGGGAAGCATAAAAAGCTTTGGCGTCCCGGCGCAGGCGCTGGCTTCTGGCCTGGCGCAGAGCCCGGCGCGCGCTTTGATCCGCCCTGAGACGGCGCGCATATCTGGGATCAGACGCCAATTGATCCCGGCGCCGTTGCCAAAACCAGAGCGCGCCCAAACCTATCGGAGGCAATAAAAATCCGGCTATCCATATCCAGGCCGGCCACGGCCGGGAAGACTTCAGGAAAAAATTAGTTTTCAGATACCTGATATCCTCCGCCACCACCTTAACTCCCGGCCCGGCAGGTTCAGAAACGTTCCGGCCTCTCATTACCGTGGACTGGGCTTTTCCGGGCAAAACTTCCAGGCTGAGGCTGGGTACTTCCAATTGTTCAAACTTGCTATTGCGGGGATTGAAGTAATTGTAAATAATGGGCGGGATAATCAATTTTCCGGTTACTTCGGGCCGGATTAAGGTCCGGTAGATTTTAACTCCCTTTACTTTTCCTTTTTGTTTTTGAACCTCTGAGGAAGAAACCGTTTCATATACCTTGAACCCTTTCAGCGCGGGGAGCCGGGGTTTGCCCACGGATTTAACATTGCCTTCACCAAAAATCCGGATTTCCATAGTAACCGCCTCGCCCACCTTGGCTTGTTTGCGGTCCAGCTTGGCCGATATAGACCATTGTCCCACGGTTCCGGAAAATCCTTTCGGCCGGCCTTCTCTGGGAATCGGTTTAACTTCCAGAGTGATCGGCTCGGAGCTCAGCTTCACCTGCTGACCGCCGGAAAAGAAATCCCGAAAAAAATCATCCCCAAACGGATCAGAAGACCGCCGCCGGAAATCCCGGGTTTGCACTACCAGGGTAGCCGGACTAATTGTCAACCGGCCGGCAGTAGTAGGAAAAAGAGCGGTCTTGATCTCTATCACCTGGTACTCCTGTCCCTGGATCCGGACATTGTAATTCCGCTGAGGAGGCATATCCTCGGCCCAGAATCCGCTGGTATCCGGAGGCTGATATTGCGGCTGGGAAAGCAGGCGTATGCGCGAAAAAAAACTGAAAGTAAGCATTACCGGTTCATTCACATAAACCCGGCGACGGTCTACGCTGGTAGTAATAAAAGCCCCTTTCCCGGCATGACGCGAAACTCCAGAAAGCGTATCGATCTTAGGCGGCTTGGCTCCCGGCCCGGGCTGCACGGCAGGCGGCGGAACGGCTGCTCCAACTTGTATTTGGATAGGCGAAGTGGAATATGTGCGGCCGGCATGATCAATCTGCACCGGCTCAATGGTAAAGGTCCCTGTCCCTTTGGGAACCAGTACATACGTAAATTTCAAAGAGGATGAAATCCTCCCGTTAACAAAGGAAAAGTTGGAAGAACGTCCTCCCTCATAAACCTGAAACTCCGGCAGGTCCGGCAGGCGGGGCGAACCTTTCAGATTAACTTTACCCTTAATCGTCACGACCAAACGTATATGCTCTCCCACTGCAGCCTGTTGTGGATTGGCAACAGCGGAAATGGCTATATCCTGCGCCCCCGCAGAAGAAGCTGTCAATGCGCAAAGCATTATGCCCCCGATGATTTTCCTCACAGAATACGTTCCCCTGAATCGTAATTTTGAGAGTACTGCCAAATGTGTTTTTTAGCCAATTTCTCTGCATTTGTCATTCCGAGGGAACAAAGTGACCGAGAAATCTCCTTGAAAACCAGGTTTTTTAGAGATTCCTCGCTTCGCTCGGAATGACATTGTGAGAAGAAAAAGATATTTGGAGACAGTTCCATTCGCTACCAATCCTCTTGCCCCTTGGCCGCGCCCTGCTTCCTCATTTTTTTAAGGCGTTCGCGCTGGGCATCCTGTTCGGCTTCGCGGACCGCATCCAGAATGTTTTCGGCATTCTCCCGGCTCATCTCCCCGGGCTTGGGCGCTGGCAACAATTCCTCGTCCGGGGTCTGCTCCCCCACATCCTGATCCGCTTCTGCTTTTCCCCGGTCATCCGGCCCGGCAGAGTTTTTGGAATCGTCTTTGGCTTCGCCGCCTGGTTGCTGCTTAGGGGATGACTTTTCTTTCGAATCATCCTTTTTCTTGTCCTGCTTTTGGTCCGGCTTTTTTCCCGGAGGCGGCTGTTTTATAAAGGCCAAGGCCTGGGAGAGATTATAAATGGTATCTTCATCCCGCGGCTTGAGCTTTAAAGCCTTATGATACTGCTTGACTGCTTCGGCATACTGCTCTTGTTCTAAATAATTATTTCCCAGGTTATAAAATGTCTTAGCGCGCAGTTTCCGGTTTTTGCTTTTCAAGGCCCGGTTATAGGCTTGTTCCGCTTCCGGGTATTTTTCCAGCTTATGCAGGGTATTCCCCATATCATAATGTATAATCGGATGTTCCGGCTGTTTAATCTGCGCATCCCGGTATTTGGTTAAGGCTGACTCGTACTTTTTTTTCTTATATTCCCGATTGCCCTTATTGATATCATCAGCCATGCCGGCCTGAACCGGAAGCGCTCCCAGTAAAATTATTGAGAGCATCCAGAGCCAGGCCCCCCGGCGTCCGGGAACCCATAAGGCCAGCATTAAGAGCATGAGGGCCGGAAACAGTATGTACTGAAAGCGGTCTTCATAAGCGCCGTATTGCCCGGCGGACACCTCGCGTTTCTGCATCCGGCCGATTATTTCCGCGATGTTTTCTGCTTCCAAATTACCCTGATAAGCCGGCAGATAAGCGCCGCCCGTCAGCGTGGTAATTTCTTTCAGGCTTTTCTCGTCCAACCGTGAAACCACGGTTTGTCCGGTCCGGGTTTTCACGTATTTTTTAATTCGTCCGGTTGCATCCCGTTCCGGAATAGGTTCGCCTTCCGGAGTTCCAAAACCAATGCTTATAATGCGTACCCCGGCCGCCTTGGCCGCACGCGCGGCTTCCAGGGGCTGGGAGTGATGATCCTCGCCGTCGGTTAATAATACTAAAACCCTGAATCCCTCTCCGCCTTGGGGAAAAGTCTCGAGCGCCAGCCGGATGGCCCGGCCCAGCGCGGTTCCCGGCCGGGCCACAGTTTCGGGCGTAAGATAATTCAGGAACATTTTAGCGGCTGCATAATCAGTCGTCAAGGGGCAAGCCACCTGGGCGGATCCGGCAAAGGCAATCACGCCCACGCGATCACCGCCCAATTTATCAATCAAGGCTGCCAATTCCTGCTGGGCACGCTGCAGCCGGTTGGGTTTCACATCCTCTGCCAGCATGGAGCGCGAAACATCCAGGGCAATGATTACATCCACGCCCTGACGCCGGACTTCCACCATCTTAACGCCGTACTGCGGACCGGCCAAAGCCAGGCACAAAAGCAGGACGCCGGCTCCCCAGGCCAGATTGCGAATAGTGCGCCGCGTTGGCGAGAGGCGACCGAAGAGCCGCGCGACCATGTCCGGCGCTCCAAAGGCCTTTAAATCCCGGCGCCGCTGCCAACGTCCCCACGCGCCGGCTCCTATCAGCAACGGAATGAGCGCCAAAGCGCAGTAAAAAAATACCGGATGCGTAAATTGCATATACTTCTCCGTTACCTGGATCCCGGCTTTCGCCGGGATGACAAACTAAGTTATGTATTAATAATAGTTGTCATTCCGGCATGCTTTTAGCCGGACTCCAGGAATATAATTAAAACCAAATGGCCAATCTATTTCATTACTTTATGGAATCCGGCGAAACACGGTTTGCCGCAATACGCTCCCCAGTAATAACAGTCCCAGGGCCGCGCCCAGCCAGGCCGGATATAGATCGCGATAATTCGTGAATTCCTCAATTTTATACTCGCTTTTTTCAAGCCGGTTTATCCGCGCAAAAATATTTTGCAGGCCCTTCACATCCTTGGCCCGAAAATAAAGCCCCTTAGTAGCCTCGGCTATCCTGCGCAGGGTAGGCTCATCCAAGTCATTGGCCATTCTCACATAACGGGTTCCAAACAAGGGATCCTGTACCGGCATAACCCCGCCTTCCAACGATCCGGCGCCCACGGCATGAATTTTAATTCCCAGCGCCGCCGCGGCCTTGGCCGCAGTAAGGGGATCAATTGCACCCTGGTTATTGCGGCCATCGGTTAACAGCAGAATCACTTTACCGGCGGCGCGCGATTCCCGCAGCCGGTCGGCTGCCGTGGCCAGAGCCATGCCAATGGCGGTTCCATCCACACCGGCCATGTCAATATGCACCTGGTTTAAAAGGTCCAGCAGGGCGCGTTTATCATTGGTAAGCGGACAAATTGTCAGGGCGACGCCTCCAAAAATCACCATGCCGATCCGGTCCGGCCCGCGGTCCTGGATAAATTGCCGGGCTACTTGCTTAGCTGCGCCCAGTCGGTTTTGCGGCTTAAAATCCACGGAACGCATGGAACCCGAAGTATCCAGACAAAGAATAATATCCACGCCCCGTCCGGATATTTGCTGGGTGGTAAGTCCGGCCTGAGGCCGGGCCAGCGCTACTACGGCTGCGATCAAACTAAGCAGCGTGATTATTCCCAGGATTTCATCCGGTCCTATTTTTTTTCGCGGAACGGCCTGATCTATGACGGCCAGTCCGGGAAATTGCATGCCCTCAGGACGGCGCGCGCGCAGCCAGAGCAAAATTCCCAAGCCTATAACCGGCAGAAGCAGGAGCAGCCACCAAGGGTCGGCTAATCTCATTTTATATGCACTGCCTCCTAAAAAATATTCGTATGGGCGGACATGAGCGTCTGTCCTTACGCATATTATCTCACCACAGGGACGGGTTGAAACCCGAACATACGACACAAAACCTTTATGATGCAATATGTTTTTTGTAGGGGCAGGCCCCTGTGCCTGCCCGAAAGAAACAAACGAAACCCCTTAAGGGCGGCCACGGGGGGCCGCCCTTACAAAATATTATACCGGACTTGTTGCTTGAGTTTCCGTATTCTTTACTTCAGTCGTCCGCTCCACAAAATCCGCTACTGCCTGCCAATCAATATGGGCCTCATTTTCAGACGGCAACCCCTTGGCGAATTTCACCATGTCGCTGCGCTCCAGCATTTCCCGGATCACCATCTGTTCCGGCCGCTTTATATCGGTGGATTTTATTTCACGCGCCAATTCATGAGTCGTACGGTCTATGGCCGGCACGTTAAACCGTCCTTCCAGATACCGTCGTAATATATCTGAAAGTTCTATGTAATAAACCTTGCTTTCACCGTCGGCCAGGAGATTCGATTCCTGCAGAACCTTCAGCCTTTGGCGGGCTGCCTCTTCGGGCGGCGGGGGCGGCTCACGCGTAATGCCGGCAGCGGCCTCCAGCTTTTTCCGCCGCTGATAATACCACCAAAAGCCGGCGGCCGCGGCGGCCAGTAAACCCAGCCCGATAAACCACCAGACGGAAAGCATTCCCTGGGGTGATTTTAAATCCCGCCAATGTCCCGGCTTCTCGCCCTTGCGAAGCGGCAGGGGCGCCACCTTGATTTTAAACGGCGCCGAGCGAAATTCACCGGCCTGGCCGTCGGGCAACCGGAAGGGCACGGCCACTGATGGCACTTCAATCTCTCCCGGTAAATAGGTAGTTAAAGTAATGGTATCCAGCCGCGTGGCCCGGCCGGCTGCCATTTCGAGGCTTCCTTTTTTAACCCGCTCAACTTCCCACTCGCCGAGCGTCTCGCCGTATTCAAAATCCAGCAGTTCCAGTCCGGGCCGGACGCTCATTTTCACTTCAACCGTTACGGGATCGCCAATCCGGGGCTCCTCGGTCTTGGCGCAAAGAGATACGGTTATCGGCTGAATCACCGGTGCTTCGGCCTTCGCCTGAGCGGTTACGGTTACGTTAGCCGGATCCCCGGTTTGAATCTCCAGGGCGGAAACCAACAGCGGGTAAAATAGCCCTGTTATGACTGGCAGCATCCGGATTATTTTAAACATCATAATCTTTAATGAAACCTCCGGGCGCGCATACGGAAGAAATTCATCAAAGGCTCAACATAGGAAAGGTTGGTCTGCAGTTCAATATGATCTACATTCAAACGCCGGAAAAAATCCCGCCGCCCGGCGCTCTCTTCTTCAACCTTTCTCCGGAAAGCCGCGCGGGCTTCTCTCGAACCACTGGGCACCAGCCGGCTGTGCCCGCGTTCCAAGTCTTCCAGTACCAGAAAGGGAACGTCCGGAAGTTCCCTTTCCCGGGGATCGCGTAATTCTATCGCTATCAGATCGTGACGCCGACTGGTAACTGCCAAAGCCCGGGAATAATCAGTCGTATGAAAATCCGAGATCAGGAAAACTATACAGCGGCGCTTGACCACATCATTCAGGTACTCCAGGGCGGGATTGAAATCCGTGCCCTGTCCTGCCGGATGCGCATAAAGCACATCGCGCAGGATGCGGGATAAATGAGTAGTTCCTTTAGCCGGTGGAATAAACTCCTCCACCCGGTCGGTAAACAAAAGCGCGCCTACCCGGTCATTGTTTTTAATCGCAGTATACGCCAGCACTCCGGATAGTTCGGCCGTCATTTCCGCCTTGGTCTGAGAAGCCGTACCGAACCGCTGCGAGGCCGAGGCATCGACCAGCAGCATGATATTGAGTTCCCGTTCCTCTACGAACTTTTTAACAAACGGGTGCCCGGTACGGGCGGTTACATTCCAGTCAATGCTCCGGATATCATCGCCCGGCTGATATTCCCGCACCTCGTCGAATTCCATGCCGCGGCCCTTGAATACACTCTCATACTGTCCGGCGAATATCTCGTTCACCAGGCGGCCGGTACGAATTTCGATGCGGCGTATCTTGGCAATAATCTCTTTAGGCAGCATAATACTTCTAAGGGACCTCAACCCCGTCAAATACAGATTTGACTATATCCTCGGCGCTTAATTGTTCGGCCTCGGCTTCATAAGTAACAATAATCCGGTGGCGCAGTACGTCCGGCCCCACAGTTTTTACATCTTCCGGCGTAATAAAACCGCGGCCGGAGAGAAAAGCCAGGGCCTTGGCCGCCAAAGTCAGATAGATGGTAGCCCGCGGAGAGGCTCCGTAGGATATCAATTCCTTTAAATCCTTGAGCCCCGCGCGCTCAGGTTCACGCGTGGCAAAGACCAGGTCAATAATGTAATTCTGCATTTTTTCATCCACGTAAATCTGTTCCACCAGCTTGCGCGCCTTGAGTATATCCTTGGTACTGACTCGCTTCCGTACCGACGGCTTTACGCCCATGGTCATTCTTTGAAGAATTTTCTTTTCTTCTTCGCGTGTGGGATAACCGATCTTTAACTTCAACAGGAAGCGGTCCACCTGCGCTTCGGGCAAAGGATAGGTCCCTTGCTGTTCAATCGGATTCTGGGTCGCCAATACCAGAAACGGAGCTTCCAGGGGATAGGTGTTTTCTCCGAGAGTAACCTGGCGTTCCTGCATGGCTTCCAGCAGAGCGCTCTGAACCTTGGCCGGCGCGCGGTTTATCTCGTCCGCCAGAATTAAGTTGGCGAAAATCGGCCCTTTCTTAACCGTGAACCCTTCTCCCTTGGGATTGTAAATCATGGTTCCGATCAGGTCGGCCGGCAGCAGATCCGGGGTAAACTGCAAGCGCTGAAATTTGGCGTCAATGCAATCCGCCAGGGTTTTAACAGCCAGGGTTTTGGCCAGTCCCGGAACTCCTTCCAAAAGAATATGCCCGTCAGCCAGCAATCCGATCAACAAGCCGTCGATCAAGTAATGCTGTCCTACAATTACCTGCCCGATCTCCTGGCGCAGGTCCTCAATAAAAACACTTTCTTTCTTGACCTTCTCATTCAAAGCGCGGATATCCTTATCCATCACTACCTCCTGGAATAATTTCCCGTATTAATGTCTCTGCAAGCTTAATCTTGTAACTGGTTTCTGTTGCGGAAAGACGAGTTGAGCTCGTCATACCGGCGAAAGCCGGTATCCAGGATGCATACTGCTTATATTACAATGCTTTTATGGATTCCGGCTAAAATCATGCCGGAATGACGAGCAAAAAAAACCCTCAAACCAAGTTACGACACAGTCTCGCAAGGGAGAAAAGTTCATTTTGCCTTTCCATGACAGATACTATTTATTTAAAATATCACTATTTGTCAAGGCCTGTCCCTAAAAATAACACCCGGTCCACGCGCTGGAACAAGGAACCCCGGCGGCTGCCCGCTCCCAGGGAGAGATCGGAAACCACTACCCGGCCCACTCGGCGTATATAATCACCCTGGCTGTCACGGGTGTGAATGCCGTATAGATTATGAATTACATAAGTTCGCCGGTTCTCATTTCCCAACACCAGCATAACATGGCCTGGCAAACATAAAAGATTGGCGCCGGCAGGAAGCGCGGCCAGGGCCGGCCTTTTTAGCCGGCCGGACATTTTCAAGCTCTTTCCCGGCAAGGCCTGTCCCATATCCACAGTGTTACGCGGAAGGTCCAGGCCGCAGGCCAGGCCCACCCGGCGTATAAATTCGGAGCAATCACCATACCCCGCAGCGCCGCCCCATCCATAAGCCTGATCGAGCAGACGAAAAGCCTGTTCTATTATAGCACGCGGAGTACATGGCCTGGGGCCTTGGCTCACACCTTTGGGCTGTTGGGGAATGGCCCGGATAAAATACAACTCTCCCTGCGCATTTCGCCTTGGAAAATTCACTGTTAAGTCTGAATTCCCGGCTGCTTGTAATCCACAGCCCATGCGGGCGCTGTCCGCAATTTTTTTTCCGTCCTCCCGAAAAAAATGCGCCTCTGCGCCTATAACCACCAACCCGGCCGAGCGTTGATAACCAAAAACTTGTTGGCGGCTCGCGGCCCTCCCGATATTCCGGATCTGCGCCCAGCCCCGTCCGGTCTCCGATGAGAGGTAATACCATTCCCCATCGGCGCTGGTATGCAATAATGCCACCGGTTCAGCCAACCTCATCCCGGAATGTGAAAAGGCGTCGAACTCCTCATCCCGCGGTTTAACGCTGGCTACCTTACGCGTGGGGAAAAGCCGGAGTGCGGTTCGCCGCACTGGCATGCCCCACTCAACTAAATTAGACCCCTGGAGCGCGTCACAGTTCACATTATCCTTAATGGACTGATAGTCGCACGCTCCCCATCGCCGGCCGTTTTCCCCGTAACGCGCCGTCCGTTCCAAGTAATTATAATCCTCAATAAGCCAGGTTTTAAGCTGCCTGCGGGAAATCCTCTCCGGAAACTGCGACAGATCCAGTATCAGGTTTTCCTCCTGCCAGCAACGCTTTAACCGCTTGCGCTCAGCCGGCGAAAACAATTCCTGGTCCGGGGCGGTCATGCGGTCTATCCAATACTCCGGTGTGCGCATAGCGGGTTCTACATTAAGCATCTTTTCCGGACCTTCCACGATCCGGGGAGCCGCCGCGCCCAGAAGTCCCAGGATAAGCGGCGCGATTAGAATATTTTGTGCTGTTTTTTTCGGCATGCAGTTAATGGGAGTGTCGCTAAAAGCCATTTTTTGTAAATTCCCCTGTTTTGGTCATTCCGAGGAAGCGAAGCGACCGAGGAATCTCTTTGAAAACCAGGGTTTTTAGAGATTCCTCGCTTCGCTCGGAATGACATTTTTGGAAGAAAAAGCTTATTGGAGACAGTCCCTTAATGAAGGCGGGTTCTTCTTATCATTCAAAATCACCAGACTATAAAGAGGCTGTGTTATAATATTTTTTTAAGCAATTTTATTATAACATAGCTTCTTACAGATTGTGCCATAATTCGAATTTTTACACTTTTTCGTCATTCCGGCGAAACCACAAGGAATTAAAACTGTCTTTCCGCAACAGATATTATTTAGGCCGCGACTTCAAACAAGAGCCTCAAGCCTCTGCGCAGGAACATGCGTATAGCGTCGTCCATAAGCTCAAACGTACTATTTATATCTCCCAGATTATCGGTCGCATAACCAAATTTACCTTTATTATATCTTAATAGCGCTACTGGAAGCAAAATCTTAAAGGGCTGCTTCATGTTCTTAAAAGACCCGGTACTCCATACCTCGTGCTCCCCTGATTTAGCAACCGGCACACAGGGCATATAGCCTCGATTCTTATTTACGTCAGAAAGCCGTCCCCACTTGGCTGTAACTGTCACTTCATTATCCAGCCAGCCATTCTTCTGCTTATCATAAAAAGATCTGATTTCGCTAATCTCAACCGCGGCTTGTGCTGCAATGTTACGCGAACTCGGATCATGGACTACTCTTCGCCAGGCTATGGCCAGTGGATCATCGCTATTCAATTTTAGTCCTCCTAATCTCATCTCCTCCTGCTCATGATCTTCATAGGTAGATATCATTAGGTAAGGATTTATCTTGTTCACCGTTTGCTCCCTATACCACACCGGGCTCATTCTTAATGCCCATATATGCAGCTTTATACTCAGAGCGGTCTGTTGCTTGGCAATGCTGCCCAGCTTCATCAATACCAAGCTAAGCAGAATAAGCCCCCCGCGCCACTGGTTCCTGATTTCCGCCGGCAGAGCTCTCTTATAATCAAAACTGCACATCACACTCTTATCTACGCGTTGTTCGGCAGTAAGCTGCTGGATATGTTCCTCCATAAGTTTGTCCTTCACGCTCATTCCTACGATACTGGGCATAGGCACGTATACATCATCGGCAATATTAACGAGTTTTTCAGTCCCACGGTTAACGGCATATTCTATCATCTCATCACCGTTTTCTTCTCTCTCCAATTCAGCAACAGTCACCTGTTTTTCCTGTGCCAGCGCAGCGAGTACGGTCTTGCCAACCTTTTGATGTCCGTCTATCCTTAACGTCCTTATAGATGTTAGGCCGACCGCATACTCCTTAGCATCTATGGAAATCCAACCTATAATCGTTTGCAAAACCTCTAACTCTTTGACGGTATTGTTCTCTGTATTTATACCGGATTGCTTCAACTCCTTCAATTCCTGAGTAATAGCCGCCTTCATCGCAGCTGCTTGTACTTCAGGCAGCCCGCCCGCGAGCCATAACGGCTTTGACTCGAGCTCTGAAGACACCCCATGCTCTGTTTTTGCTTCCATCGTCTCCGGAGATTCAGACAGAACCGTGATCAGGGCCGCCATCGTCTCTTTGAGCACCAGCTCTTTCATTTCCTCGTTATCGGATGCCTGTACCCGTTCCACTCGCGATTTCAGAGCAAGTAAAGCCGGATTGCAGTCTTGTTCAGCAGCCGCCCGGTTCAATAATATTAACAAATCATCCACATCCGGCTGACCGCTTTCAGCCAGCCAGTTTTTCAACTGTCCGCGTATTTGCTTATTAGCCTCGCTTGTTTCCTTACCTTTGGTCTTCAAATACGCGGATTTACCCATAGCCGACAGATATAGGCCAATAACCTGGTCAGCGGTTATCACCGGATCTTTTTCCGTAGCAAAATACTCAGCCAGCGGTACGGCTTTGCCAAATTTCTCCATTACCGGTCTCAAGGCTTTCTTAATTACTCCATCCGACAGTCTGTGTGTCGGAGCAGTCGTGTCCCTATATTGCTTTCTGCCCTGATAGGCCAGTATATTGGCCAACTGCGCCTTAGCCCGGTTGTAGCGGAATTTTTCTAATCTCGCAGAACCGTCAGGCCGGCCTTTCTGCAAAACCGCCCACACACGTTCAGGAATATAAATCCTGAGATCTACTTTTTCGCCATTTTCGGTCTTAACCTTGACTTCTTTGTAGTCTCCCACAACCTTAGTCCATACATTAACTCTTTCCTCTGGAAGCATCTGTACATGTACCTTGCCCATATTGATTTGTTTGATAAGCCCGGGAATTTCTACTTCTGCTGATGGGAAGTGAGCCAGCATCAACCGGTGGATTTCCTCCTCCGGGAACGCCTTGATAGCATCTTCTTCAGTCTCCGGACTTTTCTCTATTCCTCTCGCCCAATATCTCACCAGGCCCATTTGGATAAACATCCATCCCCTATGCAGCCTGGGAGATAGCCGGAACGGCAAGAAAAGCGGGCGCCGCAGCTTTTCATTGGGCGGAAAAATTTCTTCCAGCAGATTCTGTATTTGTTTTTCGTTAGGCACTTTCTCTTTGAACTCTTTACTTTGTATATATTCATCGTATACTTTTTTTCCCAGCACAAGAAGCTTATCCTCTTCCAACCACCTCTCAATATCCGCCTTAATTCTTTCGGCTAATTCTTCGAGAGTCTTTTTATCATTCCGGCTTCGATGCAATCTTATCTGTTGTATCCAATGTTTGACAACTTCTTCACGCAGTTTCCCTTGGTAACCAACTACTAAAGCAATTTTTTGAATAAATGCCCTGGCTTGTGCTGTCTCGGACTTAGTTTGTTCCATTTTATGCTTACGATAAATAGCATATCCTGCAAAAGCTACAATGATACTACCTATCCCTAAGCCTAGCAGCCAATTCCCTCCCCATAATGCTTCTCCCCCCGCCTCTGTTGACATGGCGCTTACCCTGCTAATCAACGCCCCTAGGGCTCCCAAGACCATACCTACGGGCGCTATTAAGCTCTTGAGCGCACGACCGGCATCAAATTCTTCTATACCCATTATTGATTTAACATGCCGGCTTATCTCTCCGTCCAACATTTCCCTTATAACCGCATTAGATTGCAGCGGGGGCTCTGTCAGAGAGGAATATAGGAGCGTTGAAATACCCATAGCCCGGGGATGTTCAAAAAACTCTGCTCGATCATCTATGTAAAGTATCCCCTGGGGCAAAAAGACCTCAGCTTTGTTTAACAAAATCTCGTACAGCTCTTTTTCTCTTTTAGTAAATCCTTTATATCCAGTCATTATTATCTCGTCAAAAACATTATCAAGTTTGTTGGCCTTTAATACATAGTCGCCTTTCTCCTTTGGACTGTTTGTAAACAAAATCACCTGGTATCCCTTTTCTTTTAATCTTTCTATTGCCTCTTTCATCCCGGGCATTACCGTGTATGCCCCAAACCATATTTTTCTGATTTCTTCTTTTGGCATTCTAGCGAATAAATCGATGTTGTAATCACTCTCAAATGTCTTTTGCGCCCTTTTCCAGAACTCCGGCTCATCTATTTCTCCCTTTGCCCATAAAAAATATTCATCTCCAAAAAATATTGACTCTAACTTTTCATATTCTATGTTCATCTTTTTTGATAATTTTTGTAATCCCAAAGTCATTCCGTCAGTAGTTATAACGCCGGAAAGATCAAAGGCAATAACCGTGACATTTTTAATTTTAGCCAGTTTGTTTTTCACTGACATCATTGCCTTTCTGCGAATATCCGGAACCTCACTTGATAAACAGGGTACAAGTTTCTCCAGGCCGGTTAAATCGCCATCAGCATAGGCCGCTTCCAAGGCTATAAAATAATCAACCGCAAATTTATAACCCTCGTGCCCCTTTTTAACTGATGCGCCAGAACTCTCTAATGTATCTAATGCCATTCGGGAAATTTCCGCAGGAGGCCGATTAAGATTTTCTTTGATAAACCAAGCGATACCGGTGGCACCAAATAATTGACGTTCAAATTGATAGGTTTCTTCATTCAACTTCTCGAAGAAAGATTTGGCCACCAGGAAATCCTCATGAGCCAACTTTCTCGATTCATCGAAAGAAAGGGTCTCATAACGCATATTAACGTTAGCTAAAACTTCATTTTTAATCTGGGCTAGATTCTTACCCCTTATAAAATAAACCGATAAATAGCGATAGATTCCTTTAATGCCAAACGCATTTAAGTTATCAATATCATAAAGAATCTGGGCCTCGATACCCGCACTCGTTCTATCTGCTTTTTCCTCTAACGTTCTTTTCTCGTGAAATATTATGGCTGCTTTTATTTTATCTATTTGTTCTGCCGTGAATAATGGTTGATTTTTAAAGTTATCTTCGACATATTGCGCAGCTTTCGCTCCATGCTTCTCCTGAGTCGAGGCAAAAATATCGTGTAAACAAATAGCTGCAATTAATACTTTCCAGTCAATCTGGTCTTCTTTGTCTATCTCCCTGGCTAAGACCCGCGCTTCTTCAATGAGGTCTTCGGAATGTTTTAAACCGTGGTGGACATCGTTGATATATTCCCGGCCCAGTTTTCCAACTATGGCTTCCCTTACTTCCTGAATTTGCCTTTCAACCTCAGGCGTAAGCTGGATCGGCTGTTGAATGATGGATGCTTCCTTCTTCAGTCTGATCGCAATGGCTTTGAATAAAGAGTAAATCCCAAGGGCAAATGAGGCAAAAAAACCTAAAGAATATAACCAAACATGCTCCGCATAGCCACCCCTTGCCAAATCAAATGTAAGAAGGCCTGTGAAAACAAACATCCCTATTACTCCTGCTATGCTTAATTTATGGTAGCCGCGATACGAAATCTTCGAACTCTTTGCCTTGGCCCATAACCACGCCCCATAAAACGGCTCCAGGGTATACGTCAGACCATCGCTCCAGCGCTTTGGTAATTTATTCAGTTTCTGATGAATAATCATATGTATTTTGAATCTTTTAAACGTATAAATTCCTGCTGCTATTATTACAAAAGCTATTCCCATGCCAATTCCCAGTCCTATTACCATATCAACTATATTCATTAATGGTATTTCCCAAATAGTTCCAGCAATAGTACTACTTATAAAAACCATTACCGTAGGAACTGCCATATCTTTTATCGTCTTGATTAGTATTTCTCTAAATTTAAAGCCGTACTCCGAACTTTTTTGGATTTCTTGATCTTTATCCGTCTCATTTTTCTTGAATCTTTTAAACGTATAAATTACTACTGCCATTATTACAAAACCTATTCCCATGGCAATTTCCAGTCCCACTACCGTATTTACTATATCCTTTAATGGTATTTTCCAAATAATTCCATTAATAGTAGTAATTACAAAAACCACCACCGTAGAAACTGCAAGTTCTTCCAATAGTCCTCCCAGTATCTCCGATAGCTTCTGTCCACGCCCTTCAGTTAAGAGCTTCTTCTCGATTTTTTTCAAACTCGCGGCAGACATTATTGCTACTTGACGTCCTTCCAGTTCAAAATTGGCGGCTGAGGTTTCTGCTTCCGGCCCGGCAGGCCGTCCTTGATCCCAGATTACTGCTTTTACTCCTTCCTTAAGCTCCACGATAGTCGTATCGGTGTTTTCATTTACCTTTATAGTTCCCATAATTTTTTTAATACATTCATCCTTCACAGCCTGCGGATTGTTCAATGCATTCACAACAACTCCTGCCAATGTCTTCAGCCCTTCCAGTTCGTCGGAAAACGATTGCACTTCCTTTGGTTGTGATTTCATATGTGTTTTAGTCAGCAGCTTAAAAACAATAGTTCCCATTACCTGTGCAAATCGGCTGGGTATACCCAGTATATTCTGATTCTGCGCCAAGAGCTTCTCCAAGGGCGTGCGGTGGTTGCGCAGCAGGGAAAAATAAGGATTCACGATATCCTGATGCTTCAGCCCGGGCTTTATGGATATGTATGAAACTCCCCGGGACTTAAACTCTGACAGCACTTTTTCGCTGTGAAAGCCGCCGGTTACCAGCATGGCCAGTTTGGTTTGATGCTGGTCCATCCGGCCCAGGAGATTATCCACAAAAACCAGACTGCGCTCGTCCGCCATCTGGTAAAAGTTCTTCACCTCATCCAGATACCGGTCCAGTACGTATACCCCGGCATCCGGCATGAACCCGCCCGCCTCATCATGCCCGGCGATGTACTCCAGAAAACGCTTTACTTTAAAACCTTCCGGATAGCTGCGAAACTCTTCCAGCTCCCTGGGCAAGGCTGAGATATTGACCAATTTCTCCATGATGTCCAGCCGGTGTTGCAGCGTATCCATGTCCTCCTGGCCCTGGCTCGTGTACAACCCGGCCCGCAGATATCGATCCAGCTCCTCCATCTCCCGGAACAAACCGTCCGAGTCCACGTTCCGGGAAAACATGCTCTCACTCCCGGCTGCATACGCTTGCAAATTCGGATACGCTTTCATATTTACCTTGCGCCGGTCCCCGCATTTATACAGATACACACAGTATTTCAGCAAAGACATATCGCCTTCGCGGTATGCCTGTTTTTTTTCATCCAGCGTCCTCAACTTTTGGTTGTAGATCCCGCTTTTCAATTCATTCAGAGTCTCGCGCAGATCGAAAATATATCCCTGGCTTTCATTATTAAGAAACTTCATCACACACTCGCGGTTGTTGTTGTACAACTGCGCGTTCTCTATCCCCTCCAGCCATATCTGTTGCTTGCCTGTGACAGCGTACAATTCCGGGCCTGTAATCTTTCCCTGTTTGGTGAAATAGTGAGCAATATCTTTTTTTGCCCTCTCCAGCGGAAACGTGGAAAGCTGGGTCACATTAATCGGCAGGGAAGCGCCCTCGACGGTCACCAGTTTAAGATCATGCCTCTTTGCCATCCCATCTATCATCTTCGCAATATTGTTCTGCACCTCATAGTTGCAGTGCAGATCCTGCACGTGCACTACCATGCGCTCATCGCCCTGGAAGGACTGCGTGATGGACCCAAGTTTCCCTGATATTTTTATGGGTTGATGATTAAAACCAACCTGGTTTGCCGGCCTTGGGTATACCCCATCAAAGGCCCATGTCAGGTAGGGGAATACAAAGGTCAGGGTGACTAAAAGCGCGATGGTTTTCGCCCACACTCTGCGCCGCGGCTTGTGCCACTCTGCCATTGAGGTGAGTTGTTGAGGATTTAAAAATTCCGGGAATTTATGATTAAGTTTTAGCATTTTATAATTACTCCTTTATCCATAAAATGGAGCCCCACGGGCAAGCCCGTGGTACCTGGAATACCCGGCTTCGCCTTCGGCTACGCCGCGGTTATCCGCCCAAGTGGTGGGGCGACATCACGCCGTAGCAACTTGCGCATTCATCCCCGGCCAAGGCCGGGGTCTTCTACGAAGGCGGATAAAAAAACAGGTCATAAATGTAAGTTTAGCATATATTTTAAAAAAAATCAAATCGAGAATCAATTATTTTATTGTTTTAAAAGATTAAAATACGTGGTGGCGCATTTTGCAACACACGCGGCGGCAATGAGTGATTTCTTATGGTAATATATAGCCTTGCATAAATAAAGCGACGTCGGCATTGTTTAAGCCATCATACCGGCGAAAGCCGGTATCCAGAAAAGCATTGTAATATATAAACCATAATTCCTGGCCCCCGGCTAGAATCATGCCGGGGTGACAGAATTAATGTAGCGTTATTTATGCAGGGCTATATAATACCTTTGATATTACGGTTTATCTTTTTTACGCAGGCTAAAGCCTGCCGCTACCCTATGTATATAATGAAATGAGTCTTAACCGTAAGGATTAAATGAGGATGGTAGGCGCAGGCTTTAGCCTGCGAAGTAAGGCAAACAGGGCACTGAATTGATTAGTACCATAACTGACCGCTTACCGGCGACACTCCTATAATGTTGGACAGGTTAATCAGGGCTTTAACAGATTGATGTTTTTCAAACGCTCGAGCAGAGAGCCTTTGGTGCTCCCCTTTCCCAGGGAAAGATCTGAAACCACTACTTTTCCAATAAGAACTTTTTTATCCTTGCCCCGGGAGACCGGCTCGCGAAAGGACCAGATGTCATGCAGAGCATAATAATGTGCTCCTATCCGGCCGATATAGATCATAACATGGCCCGGAAACTGGAGCAGGGCCGGATATTTCAAACTATTTAATTTTTTCCGGCGCCGGTGGACCGGGTCTTTACGGCCAAAAGTATAGCGCGTCTTACCCACCATCGCCTGGGCCGATGAATTCCGGGGCATGGTCAGCCCCATAGTAGCGAATAAATCCATTACCAACTGGGAGCAATCCCGGTGATCCCCCTTGCCGCCCCAGGAATATGGAGTATGTAATAATTTGAATCCCTGCTGATAAATATTACGCACGCTGCAGGAAAGGTATCCTTCATGCACTTCGGCGTGGCGGGAAATAAACGCCCTTTGATATCCCAGCCGGCCGCTTCTGGTCTTGGCCGGCAAGCCAATCTGGTAATAATGCGCGGTTTTTTTCAACAGGGGACAGGCCGTGCCCATAAAAAGCCTTTCCGCGGTTCGGGTGGTTCCGATTTCCCAAACTGCTTCCACCACATGTCCCCTAACGACCAGACGGCGTTCGGGATGCAAAAATCTTTTTAAGTCCTGTGGAGCGCAGCCGGTGATAAGATCACGGCGTTTAATCCATCCCCGGCAATAAGCGGTTACTGCAAAAACCCATTTTTCATCCAGACTGGCATGCAGAACTGCCACCGGCTGCATTGCCCGGATTGAAGAAACCTGCACAATATCAAAATCCAGGTTCCAGCGTTTACTGGTAATAATCATATCCGTGGGATAGTAACGCACGTCTGTTCTTCTCCGGGTAATGCCATAACTCAAGTGATTGTTCTCGCGAATGCCGCCCAGATTCAGATTAGCGTCCAACTCTTTAAAAACCCTGCGGGGAACCGGCTGGGCATCGACCTGCCAACGCCGCACCCTTTTAATCCGTTCCGTTTCAGCTTTTAAATAGGTATACAGCGTATATCCTCCCAAAACCCCGGGACTGTATGCTTTTGCTGCCGATTGCTCCCAGCCGCTGTCCGGATTAACCTCTTCCGGCCTGTCCACCTCTGCATACTTGTAATCCCAAAGTTTATTGGAAAACACGTCCGTGAGTAATCCCCGGGCATAATTACTGCTATTAAGCTGCTCGATCTCCGGGTAAGTAAGAAGAAGTTTATCCCGATTTCCCAGCTTGGGGATCCAGTAATTCTCGTCATCCATCACATTCCGGCAATTAATCAGGGGCAGGCTGGCATATGTTTTTGCCGGCGGTCCCGGCGGGAGAGACGGCGGCGGAGAAACAGAGGCACAGCCGGTCAGCGCCGCCAGGCAGATAAAAACTATCAGATTTCTCGTCAAAATAAATTCTCCCCTGCAGATTCATAAATTAATTATACTATTTCTTCCGGGGTTGCCGAAACCAATAAGGAAAGCCGGAATAACCCAACTGCCAAGCAGGGGGCTTAATGGCTCGGAAGCATTTTTTCCCAGTCCATCTGCATCTCGTCCATCAATTCTTTTTTTTCTTCGCTGGTTAAACCCTCCCAGGCGTTGAAAACAACTCTTTCTTCGCTATCAATAAATTTCAATGGTGCTTTTTCAAAATACTCAATAAACTCTTTTTTGTTCATTCTGGAAATTTTTCTGGCCACTATCCGGGCTTCATTTCCAGGCAGTCCCAACTGTTCCAGGTTCAGCTGTAGCCCCTCGGTGGTGCAGTAATTATTATACAATGGCACACTGACCGGCAGCAGATCATAAATCGGAGACTTGGCGCCTCGGATATTTTCCATGCCGATTCCGGCATTTACACATCCGCCTTCAAAGCGCATTTTAACCGCTTCTTCCACCCACCGTTTTAAATTCCATTGCTCCATGCTTTCTTCGGACCGTCCGCTCACCGGAACGCTGAGTAAAACCCCTGCCATCAGACCGGTTAAAATCCGGATTTTTATCGTCTTTTCCATCTCTGCTTTCGGCCTTTCTCCGGTTACTCTTTCCCCCGCCGGGATATAAAAATTCCTAACATTATTTTATACCGTCTAATCCAATTCAACAATCCTTTATTTTAACCCTAATATATAGTTGACGCACAATTCCGGGTTTTGTTAAAGTATTACCCGAAGTAAAATAATATCAGAAAGTCGAATCCGTATCAGCTGGAAAAGCCGGCAGGCATCGCCTGCTTTTCAGCGTTTCAGTTTTGTCGGATTTTCCGGAACGCGGCAGTTGAGACTCTAGGGAAAGGAACCACCGGATGAGTAAAAAACCTCGTTGGGCAATGGTAATCGGCATGCTGGGAGGACTGGGTAGCTGTTGCTGGGGAAATTCGGTTGCGGCTAAAATCGATTTCACGCCCCATCAGGAATTGTCTTGCGAGAAATTTATCTCCGAGGCCATAGCGCAAGATCCCGAATTCATAAAAATGCTGCAAAGTTATTTAAAGGCCAGGTACGCAAAGATTTCTTCACAAGCCATAGCCGCCTGGACCTTGCAAGCCGATGGCGGCTGGATCCATACCGAATCCGCCAGTGGTTCTTTCTTGGAGCCGGAGGCGATAACGGCTTACACTTATGCGGCGGGACTTCAGAAACTTTTTTTGGAAACCGGCACACGCTTGTCTTTGCGCCATGAGAATTCCTTCTCCCAATTTGAGTATTCCTCGAATGCTGCAACGTCACCGTTCGCTACGACTTTTAATCACCCCGATAAAACCAGTGCTCCTGTGTTATCCGCTGTCCTGATCCAGCCCTTATTAAAAAATGCCTTCGGTTTAGCGGATCGTTATCCCGTGGAGAGCGCAGAACTGCAGAGGCAGGCAGCCGCGGCAGATGTCCGGGAGGCCTGGGAAAATCGTTTGGCAGCATTGTATGACGCCTATTTCTCATGGTTGGCGGCTTATGAAAATGTGCGCGCTTACCAGGCCGTTGTTTCCGACCTGCTTTACTTGCAGGCCCAAATCGCCCGTAAAGTCAAGGTCCAGGTGTCGGAGGAGACGGATTGGCTCCGCACGCATGAGAATGTGCTTCGTAATCAGGCCCAATTAACCCAAGCCGAGGGATCGTTTATCAACGCTTCAGTAAACATTGCCTTTTTGCGCACCGGGAAAGTTATCGCCCCGGATGCCATGCCTAAGCTTAAACCCTCTCTGGACGAGCCGCCTTTGCAGTATAACCATGATTTTTCACCAGCCGCTCATCCTCGCGTGTCAGATTTACGCCTCATGCGCAAACTGCATTTGCTCAAGCTCCAAATGGAAAAAAAAGCGGCTGTGGCTGCGAAGAACCAACTCCCTGACCTGGAATTGGTGGGTAGCGCCGCCTTAAAAGGACGGGCCGAGAACCACTCCGGCGGTTTTGACCACCTGAATAAAAAAGATTATTCTATCATGCTGCAGGTTTCGTATCCTCTGGGAAAGGAGCAAGCCCGGGGAGAGTTAGGTCAGGCCCAGGCCGGCATACAGGAGATGGAACAATCCCTAATCAGCACGGAACAATCCTTATCCCTGGCCTTATTCCAGGTTTTTGAAAATATCCAGCGTTATCGGCAGGTTTTGAGCTTGAACGAGAAGCAGGCGGACAGTTCGCGGAAGAAGCTGAAATTAGACCAGAATAAATATCGCATCGGCCGCTTGGACACCTTCTACTTGATAGATTCCCAAAACGACTTGACCAACGCCCGGCTGCAGAAAGTCCAGACCTGGATTCAACTCCAGCGTTTGCGCATTCAATATTTAAACCTTGCGGACCGGCTGCTTAGCCAATTTCCGGAATTGGATAAGCGGCTTGAGCTTAACCAATTAAAATGACGGATTTTCTGCGCCACGCCTCGGGGGCGGAAGCTACAATTTTCCCGGACTCGTATCCCCACGGTAAAAGCATTGGTTAAATTCCGGACTAATGGAATGTTTGACATTGCCGGTTAAAAAAGGGGTGAAAAGATGAGAAAATTATTTATCTTAGTGTCTGCCATTATGCTGATACCTTTATCCGCGCCGGCGGCTGAAACCGCCAAAAGCATTATACAAAAAGTGGACCAGAACCAGGTCTTCGATACCCAGGAATTCAAGGCGGTCATGACTATCACCAAGGGCAAGCGCAGGTTGGTCAAGACCTTTTTCGGTTTTGGCAAAAAAGACGGCACTAAATCCTTTATGGAATTTACTAATCCCGAAGACCTCGGGGTTAAATACCTTAAAATCGCGGACGAGCTCTGGATATATTTCCCGGACGCGGATGATATTATGAAAATATCCGGTCACATGCTGCGGCAGGGAATGATGGGCAGTGATATTTCCTACGAGGACATGCTCGAGAACGATAGTATCGAAGAAAAATATAAATCCGAACGCCTGGCCGACCAGACCATCGGCAAGAGGGATTGTTTTGTAATCAAG
The DNA here is from genome assembly GCA_965371665.1 of uncultured bacterium. GTDB lineage: Bacteria > Oederibacteriota > JAAXVQ01 > JAAXVQ01 > JAUVAV01 > JAUVAV01. The sequence goes on along the minus strand of CBDUZI010000006.1, from coordinate 4,348 downwards.
TTGACCGCTAAAAAGCCGGATGCCGCTTATGCGAAGCAGATAATCTTCGTGGATCAGGCCTGGTTCCTGCCCCTGAAAATCGAGATGTTTGCGCGCGGGGGACGGCTGCTTAAAATCATGACCCAGACCGACGTGAAAAAGCTCGGCTCCCGCTGGATTCCGTCCACTATTAGCATCAAGGATATGCGCAAACGGAATTCTGAGACTATTATTACTTTTGATGAAATAGTCTTTGATCAAAAAATCCCGGCCCGGGTGTTTACCAAAGGATATTTAAAAAGGTAGCAACAACGGGGAGGCCGGCATTCATGCCATACATAAAATTAGTTATTTTAACCTTTACCCTCCTGTTCCTGGCCTCCGCAACAGCGGCTGAAATAGAAGTATCCGGCGCCATCCGCAATAACGCCATCTTTAGATTTTCCGGCCATGATTCGGAATTCAACAACCTCCTGGAGAACCAGTTGGTCCTGCAGCGCCGGGCGGCTGACTGGAAATTCTACAGCGATCTGAGATTTTATCTGCTTTACGGAGATATGGCTGGCTCAGAGACAAATTCGCCTGAAGCTAACTACTCTTTTATCCCGCGGATTCTGCGTACTTTTATCAGATATTATACTGATTACGGGGATTTCACTCTGGGCAAAACCTATATCTCTTTTGGGAATGCCGGGGTTTTCAATCCTTTTGAGCTGGACCGCGGAATTAACCTCATGGACTTGAATTATACCAAGGAGGGAATATTGGCCCTCTCCTGGGAGCTTCCCCTGGGCGCCCTGGGTGGGGTAAAATCCTACGCCAGCCCTAAAGCCGGCGCCTCCAATCCGGCCGCCGGAATAACCGTTTATACTAATGTAAGCGGCTATGATCTTGGCACGGTTATCAATCGCAGCGGCCGGGACATAAATATTATCGGCGGCTATTTTAAAGGCGACCTGGAAATCGGCGTCCAGGGCTCGTATGCCTTCCATTTTGAAGACTCCGGCGGAAATACTTTTTCCGAGGCCAAGGCCGGGATTGATTACAGTTTTTTCGAGGGAAAATTGCTGGTAAGCGCGCTGGGATATTACAATGGCCGGACTGTAAGCACCGATTCTGATCAAGTAATTAATTTTAACGCCGCCGCGTCCAGCCCCATGTTTTTCGCGGATAAATATTATATATATTTTAACCTGGCTTACCTGCCGGATGAATTTTTTAATTTCCGCCTGGATGCCTTTTTAAACGCCATGGATGCCAGCAGTCTATTAATCCCTTCCGCCACCTGGGTGCTGGCGGATGGCTTGAGCGCCGGTTTGCAGGGATTTGTCCCTACCGGCGCGGGCCGCGCCGAATTTTCCCGGGACAGCCTGGGCGATTATGGAATCATAATAAAAGTTGAGGCCAAGTTGTAACGTTGGTTGTTTTTTTATTCGAATACATGGTATCGCCGAACATTTTACACGGCCTGGTGATGACGACAGGATATAGGGGCATTGTTGCTTTGTTTTGCATATCGTGATTGCGATTTCGGATGCTTATACAACGGTACAAACCATCTGTATGGCTTTGCGATTCTACTGGGTTGATGTAGGGGCGTTTAATTAAACGCCCCTGCGCACGAGGTAATTTGTTGATTCGTTTTTTATATCATGATTGCCATTTCGGACGATTATATATGATACCAAACCATCTGTACGGCATTGCGATTCTACTGGGTTGATGTAGGGGCGTTTAATTAAACGCCCCTGCGCACGAGGTAATTTGTTGATTCGTTTTTTATATCATGATTGCCATTTCGGACGATTATATATGATACCAAACCATCTGTACGGCATTGCGATTCTACTGGGTTGATGTAGGGGCGTTTAATTAAACGCCCCACACACACGGAGTGATTTGTTGATTTGTTTTGCGTCTCTTGCAATTTCGAACGATTATATATGATACCAAATTATCTGTATGGCATTGCGATTCTACTAGGTTGATGTAGGGGCGTTTAATTAAACGCCCCACACACACGGAGTGATTTCATGAGCAATGACAGAGTCTGTTTAATCTTCGGAAGTGGCGCCACCCGCGGGTCAGAAGCAAGCTTTACAGAAAATGCAAAAACCACATTAAAGAATCAAGGCATCGAATTAACCAATGGCAAGATTCCCATGGATAGTGATTTTTGGGATTGTGTCGAGGTTAGCCAAGAGTTTTTCCCCGCCCTTACTTTATTAAGAAAACGCAAATTGAACTGTCTGAAAAGCATGGAAAAAACCTGGTCATTGACCAATCTTGTCCATCAAAAAGGACAGGACTTTATTTCCGATAGTGTTATTTGGGAAGCTTTAAATACATTCAAAGATTGGCCGTTTAAGCATATTTTCGAGCTTTATGGTTTTTTCCGTGATATGGAAGATCAATATATCAAACAAAACCAGAGAGCCCGTTTTAATAAAAACCGCCATGATAGCTCTCCTCATTACTTTTGCGGCGACATTGATACTGAGTGGAGATCTTTGGTCTATCGAATTTATAAGTGTGGCAACTTCGACTTAACCAACAATGGGACTAATCAATATGCTAAACTTTTTTATGAATTACGCTCTCGCAACCTTAATTTCGACATTATTTCTTTCAATTATGACCTTTTAGCAGAAAATACACTGGAAGGGAAATATACTTACGTTTCCGAAAATGGTGAAAGTTGTTCCAGCGAGAAGCTAGCTGCCTTCGTCAAACTTCACGGCAGTTTGAATTGGCTTCAAAAAGCAAGGGAACCTGTACAATTCAAGAAAAAAGAAGTCGAACCAAAATACAATAATGGATCAGTTTGGTTTGAACAACCGGCTATGGTGCCACCTACATTTAATAAAGTTGAGGTTAACCGACCAGAAGACGACCCCAACAGATATGATTCTGTACGCCGAATAATAGATAAGCAATGGGAATTTGCTAAAAATATATTGCAAAAAAGTCTATGTTGGATTTTTATTGGTTATGGTTTCCCTGATACAGATGAACATGCACGCAAGTTGTTTAAAGGTTCATATGATAAAACTTCAGGTGAAAAACCAAAAATACATTACTGCACATATAACTCATGCGATCGCGAATATGTTAAAATCAAAAATATATTCGGCGAAGGTGTTAAGATTGAATGTTTCCGCAAGGGTTTTGAGGACTTCGCAGGGAATGCTTTGGGCCGGATTTTAGATTCTTTAAATTCAAGTCGCACCTGACATTTTACGCGGCCGGGTGACAGCAATAGGTTGTAGGGGCGTTTAATTAAACGCCCCTACACAAACTGCACGACTTATTAGCTTATTTCGAGTATCATGAATGTTATTAATGACGAATTTTTTACGACCACAGATTTTATAAAAAACAGAGTTTGTTGAATATTCATAAAAGGTGTGCGAGATGCGGACTAATCTTGATAAACATCATCGTCGTTCCATCAGATTAAAAGATTATGATTATTCACAAGCCGGGGCATATTTTGTAACAATATGTTGTTATGGTAAAAAAACCTATTTTGAAAATGTTAAAATACGAAATATTATCGAACAATGCTGGGCGGGAATTCCCCAGCACTTTCCGAATGTCTCTCTGGATGAATACGTGATTATGCCCAATCATTTGCACGGCATTTTAATGCTGCATGACGCGTGTAGGGGCGTTCAATTGAACGCCCCTACACAGGATTCTTCTAACAAACCATTCTCAAAATCATCCCCTCGTCGGAATACCATTTCTTTAATTATCCGGACATTCAAAGCAGCTGTAACTACGCAATGCCGACATATCGAATGCGAAGAATTTGCCTGGCAAAGAAATTATTATGAACACATTATTCGGAAGGAAAAGGAATTAGAAAGCATTCGGCAGTATATAAATGAAAATCCTTTAAAGTGGGAATTGGATGAAGAGAATCCAAATAAAATTAACCGCAGGGACGTTTCCCGTCTTTGTTTATGAATACAAGTTTGTGCATCTGCCCGGTTTTGTAATGTCATGCGTTTGCGTAAGGACGTTTAATTAAACGCCCCTACATGCGCGCGACTTTTAATTATACAGCTTCTCGGTTTTGCATACGATATCCGCTTTTGCGGATGATTATACTTCCGCCCGATTTTGTAATGTCATGCGTTTGCGTAGGGGCGTTTAATTAAACGCCCCTACATGCGCGTGACTTTTAATTATACAGATTCTCGGTTCTGCATACGATATCCGCTTTTGCGGATGATTATATTTCCGCCCGATTTTGTAATGTCATGCGTTTGCGTAAGGGCGTTTAATTAAACGCCCCTACATGCGCGTGACTTTTAATTATACAGCTTCTCGGTTTTGCATACGATATCCGCTTTTGCGGATG
>CBDUZI010000005.1:0-57689 GCA_965371665.1 uncultured bacterium | reverse complement strand
CCGACCTCTACTGCAACACCGACAAGTACGCCAACCGATACCGCTACGCCGACCTATACTGCGACCCCGACAAGCACGGCCACGTCGCCAGATACTCCGACCTCAACCGCAACCTCAAGCATGACGCCGACGGCTACGCCGACATACACGGCGACGCCAACCGTCACACCGACCTATACTGTGACCCCGACAAGTACGCCGACGGATACACCAACAGCTACGCTGACATACACGGCGACGCCAACCGTCACACCGACCTACACTGCGACCCCGACAAGTACACCGACGGATACACCGACAGCTACGCCGACATACACGGCGACGCCAACTGTGACTCCGACAAGCACGGCCACGTCGCCAGATACTCCGACCTCAACCTCAACCGCAACGGCGACGCCGACGGCCACCCCGACATACACGGCGACGCCAACCGCCACGCCGACCTATACTGCGACCACGACAAGTACGCCGACGGATACACCGACAGCTACGCCGACATACACGGCGACGCCGACGGCTACACAGACCAATACCTACACAGCAACCCCAACTTTAACCTCTACGGCTACCAGTACGCCAACCATTACACCGGCGGCGGATGCTTATATTCAGCCTAACACCGCTGTTCAAAATCAGACCCAAAATTACGATTATACGGTAATTGCCACTTCAAATGGAGATATCAATTCTCTGTATATAACAATTCCTTCGGGGTGGGCAGTTCCCATGACCCCGTGTTCCAACCTGCTCGGCGGGTTGGTATCTTTTTCAGGCAATCAAATTTTAGTAACGTATGCTTCTCCCTGGTCAGCCGGTTCCTATGATAGTATTACCTTGACTGCTACCGCACCAGGGACCGGGGGGACTTATTATTGGAATTCATATCTAAACGATGGAACTTATCAAACCAGTACGCCGCTTACTAAAAGTCAGGCCGTAACTGTGTTTACCGCCACGGCTACGATTACCCCCAGCTTTACTATTACGGTTACGCCTACTTATACTTCTACGCCTACTCCTTCCTTTACATTTACGGTTACTCCTTCCGCTACGCGTACCTCTACTCCGCCACAAACCGCAACTTCTACTCCGACAATTACTTTTAGTGCTACGGCTACATCTACACCCACGACTACCAGTACGCCGTCTTTAACCGCTACACCTACTCCTTCAAGAACCATAACTTCTACACCGTCTATTACCCCGACTGCCACGCGTACGCCTACTGCCACTCCCAGCTATACGATTACGTCTACTCAAACCATAACACCTACTCAAACACCTGTTCCCGGATACCGGCTTTTCCTCCTGGCCCCTAATGAATATTTTACTATCGGCACATCTCCGGGGTATGCCGGAAGTGTTACTACTACCGTAGCCGGTTATACGGTTTCCATAACCATCCGGGTTTTGGAGGAGAATGGTTTAAGCTCTTTGGCGGCTAATGATACCATCAGGATCAGTTATAACGGCAATTCCGACCATATCCGCGATCTCCCATCAGAGGTAACTTTATCCAGCGGCCAGGCGGTAATTAATCCCCGTTTCATGGAACCGAACCTCACATATACCATACATGCCTCTGATTTATCCCAGCCCGAAATCATGGATGGAAGTACCCGGCCTATTCCGTGCGTGACCGGGCTCTGGGCGCAAAATCCTTATGTCCTGGTGGAACATGCTTCCTTGGCTCCAATTACGGCGATGGAAGGAGAACCGGATATCAATATGCTTTCGCTGCGGTTGCGCAACCCTAATTCCAGCGGCTCTGCCGTGTACGAATTACGCGGCTTAACCGTGCCAGTTCAAGATCAGGCCGGAGGCGGTTTGTCCGCCAACGGGATTTTGACCAACTTGACGGTTTTGGATAGAGGAACTCAGAATGAATTGGTGAACTTGAGTTCTCTCCCGGGTTCAAGCCGGATATATATTCCCCTGGGAGACAATCAAGTGCTTATTTATCCTGAGAGTACGTACGAGCTCGGGCTGAGAGTCACTATTTCCCCTCATCCTGCTCATTCGCATTTCCGTTTGGCAATAGTGGCTCAAACCGATATAGCCGCGGTTTTTCTGGATGGGACTCCCATGCTGGCCAGGGCGGAAGTGGGGGATGCGTTTCCCATGGCTTCGGACGCCGTAAATATTCGGCCGCGAGGGCTGAATGAATCCTATATAAATTACCCCAATCCCTTTGCCGCCGGCCGCCAGAGCACGACTATGGAATATTTTCTGGAAACGGATGCCAAAATTAGTCTGAAACTGTATAACATCGTGGGAGAATTGGTACTGGTAGTGGTGGACGAAGAAACTCAAGCGGCGAGTCAGAATCTGTATCGTTATCAATGGAATGGACGGAATGGCAGCGGTCAGGTAGTTTTAAACGGGGTTTATTTTGCAGTATTGACGGTAACCCCCGCGGCCGGCGGGGAAACCCAACAGCTGGTTCGGAAAATCGCGGTTATTAAGTGAGGATAACTTGGAGATGAAACGTTGCCGCATGATTACAAGACTGTTAATCTGTCTGAGCATGGGTTTCCCGGCCGGGAGTTTAGCCGGGATTCCGGATGCCGGAACCAATAATCCTTTTGAACTCGGCGCGGGAGCCCGCGCGCTGGCCTTATCCGGTGCGTTTGTAGCAGTGGCCGATGATATTTCAGCCTTGTTTTGGAATCCCGGCGGTTTGGCCCGGATAGAACAAATCAAAATCTCAGCTATGCACATCGAGCTTTTTTTCGATACGCCTTATGATTTTCTGGGTGCGGCTTATCCGCTTTTGGATTGGGGTACTTTCGCGTTGGGAGCCGTACGGGTAGGCACAGAGGGGATTGTTATGCGTAATGAACAGGCCGGTCTGATCGGCAGCGGGGAAGGAAGTCTTGATAGGCGCGAGTTTCTTATTGGTTTTGGCCGGGAATTTCCTCTGGGCTTTCAAGCCGGTATAACCGTTAAGATAGACCAGCAGCGCTTGCTGGGTGACTTTGCCAGCGGAGTGGGTCTGGATATTGGGCTGCTTTATCATTTTCCCGGGAAGCAATTTGCCCAATGGTCCGGCATCAGTGCGATTGATTGGAATAATTTAATCTTTGGTTTCACTCTGCAAAATGTAGTAGGTTCCCGATTGCGCATCAATGAGGTGGTTGATGTGCTGCCCTTAAATTATAAAGCCGGGATGGCTTACCAATACGAACATCGCGATACTTTCAATCAGCGGTTCTTATTAACCGGGAGTTGGGAAAAGTCAACCTGGCGGGCGGGCCGGCTGGCTATGGGATTAGAATACAGTATTCTGGACTTTGCCGCTCTCCGCGGCGGTATCAGCAGTATGGCCTGGACCGCTGGAGCGGGAATACAGTATGCGGGCGTTGGGCTGGACTACGCCTTATCCGGCGAGGCGCTGGGATTAAGCCACCGTTTTTCCCTGGCTTATCGTTTCGGTACTTCCATTTCTGAACAACGCCGGATACGGGCCGAGCAGCGGCAGGCGAAGATAGACCGGGAATCCGAACAGCGAGCCCAGGCCGCGGTTGAAAAAACCCGTATAACTATGGGAAAAAAACTGAAAGCGGCGGCTCGCCGTTATCGGGGAGAAAAAAAGCAGATGTTGGCCAAGCGGAAAAGGCTTATCCGGGCGGAACGGAATCGCCAGGTAAAAAAGGCCCAGGCTGCGGTGGCGGATGAATATTTCAAGGCGCTGCACTATTTTCAGGGGATCAAGGATTATCTGGCAAAGTCTTATCGGGCTGCTCTGGTGGAATTTGAAACTGTAGCCAAGTATGATCCCGATTACCTGGAGCTTAAACTTTATTTGATTCGGACCAGACAGCGGCTCCAGGGGAAGATGCATATTATGGCTCCCGACAATCTCAAACTTTATTATAAAGGTATTGATCTGTATATTGAAAACAACTTTGCGGAAGCGATCAAAGTCTGGGAAAAGATACTTGTCGGCGAACCGAATAACAGTCTGGCCCTGCGGAATATTGAGGAAGCCCAGGGCCGGATTGCCAAGTTAGAGGCCATTCGAATTGAAATTGACCGGGAAGATAAAAAGGAGCAAGCCCCGGAAATAAAATCGACGGAACCGAGGCGGCCATGAACCTTTGGTCTAAAATATTAACTCCGCTTTTCCGCGGCTCCATAATCCGGGAGTATGAACTTGAAGTCCCGGCGCAGGAACGCCACTTGGGCGAGATCAGGGATTTTATTACCCGGATTGCCGAGAGCAATGAACTTACCCTGCCGGAAATTAATAATGTGAAACTGGCGCTGGACGAAGCCTGTTCCAATGTGGTTCGGCACGCCTATCAGGAAATGGAACCCGGGTCTATCCGGATAAAAGTTATGCAATACCCCCGGGATATGGAGATACACATTTATGATCAGGGACGGAGTTTTGAATGGAATAAGGCCAAAACACCGGATTTAAACCGGTATGTTGAAATAGGTAAAAAAGGCGGACTGGGAATATGGTTCATCCGCAAACTAATGGATAAAGCGGATTACCGATCCACTCGTCAGGGCAATTTGCTCCGCCTGGTTAAACGTACCCCTTTGGCGAAGCCGGAGACCGCCGTAGCCGTGCCGGTGGTGCCGGCCACCGGCTTCAGCAGACCGGTTCGTAAAAAAAGCCGCTTAAATATCAAAATTAAATTTTCAATACCGGTCGTCGGCGTAGTGGGTCTGCTGGTTTTTGCAATTTTCAGCTATATGTTTTTTAATATGGCCAATTCCTTGCGGACCGAGATACTGGGGAGCGCGCAGGAAACCACCCGGCGGCTGACCAAGGATGCGGTTAATTACCTGCTTAAAAAGGATGATCTGCACCTGACCGCTATGGTGAAGGCCATAGTGCGCAGCAATAAAAACCTGGCTTATGCTTTTGTGATGGATAATGAAAATATTATTTGGGCGCATTCGCTGACGCAAAAGATGTTTCAGCCTTTTCAGCCCCCGCCCGGGTTCCGTGCGGTTAAGGGACGTGAAGCTCTGATCCAGACCATTCAAGACGCAGACAACGGTGAAGTACATGATGTCGGCTATCCGGTTTATATGGGAGACCTCCGCCTGGGCACGGTGCATATCGGCATCAAGGAGCAAGCCATCCGGAAACAGATTAGTTCGAGCCGGAGGAATGCGGTCTTGGTTTTTATGATTGTCCTGGCGGTCAGCACCTCCGGCACTTATTTTCTGATGACTTTTTTAGTCTCGCCGATGCGGAAATTGATGGACGGCATGCTGGCGGTCAGTGAAGGCAAACTGGATCACAACATTGTGATCCAAAGCAATGATGAATTCGGACAGATTGCCGGCGTTTTTAACGAGATGACCAGCCACTTTAAAGAAGCTCAAAAAAATCTGCTGGAGCAGGAACGATTTCAACAGGAAATGCAGGTGGCGCAGGAAATCCAGCACACCCTGCTGCCGCGCGAAACGCCGAATATCGAGGGCTACGAGTTGGCCAGTTTTTATCGTTCCGCCAAAGAAGTAGGCGGAGATTATTTTGATTATGTCTGGGTAGATGACAATATTCTGGGGATTGCAGTGGCCGATGTTTCCGGCAAGGGGATCCCGGGTTCTTTGGTTATGACTATGATTCGGACCGCCCTTCGTCTGGAGGCGCGGGGCAACCGGTCCTCCATTGATGTGATGAGCAAGGTGAATAGCTTTGTAACCAGAGACATGAAAAAGGGCATGTTTGTAACCATGTTTTATATTATTTTAAATTCTCGTCAGCGGGTCATTAATTATTCCAGCGCCGGCCATAATCCCCTGATCCTCTACCGTGAAGAAAATCAGCAGATTTACTTCCTCAAGCCCCGGGGTTTTCCTCTGGGAATAGATCTTCCTGATCCCGGACTGTTTGCTAAATCCTTGACGCAGGACAACGTCAGTCTGAAAAAAGGAGATTTATTGCTGGTTTATACCGACGGTATTACCGAGGCGATGAATTCCCGGCGCGAACAGTTCGGAGAAAAACGGTTGCTGGAAGTGATGCATCAATATCACGACTTGTCTGCCGATGAATTTATGAACAAGCTTTCACAAGAACTTGAAAAATTCACGGAAAATTATCCTCAAAACGACGATATTACCTGTGTGGCCATTAAGGAAAAAATAATGGCCGACGATCTGCAGTTTGACCTGCGGCGCCGGCTATTTTACCTGATAGAGGAACAGGGCATAGCGGTGAAAGAGGCCTGCCAACATCTGAATATTTCGCCTTCCAGCTATTATCGTCTGAAACGCCTACGGGACAAGTATGGTATCCAGGGATTGCGTGACACTATGCTCCGTAAAGATGTGCAAATTCAGCAGCTCTCGTTGGAGGAAAGAACAAGAATTCTTGAGGTGGTAGCAGACCATCCGGAGTTTGGAGCCCGGCGGATTACCCAATATTTAAGGGATTCGCAGGAAGAGTATTCCCGGTTTTCCGAGAGAATGATTTACCAGGAGCTAAAAAGGCTGCGGTTGACTAAACGCCCGGAAAGAGAAGCTTTTGCTGCTAAGAAGAAAGTTGACTAAGCCGCTGGGACTGTGATAATATCTGTTTTCCCATCTCTTTTTTTTCCTTAATGTTTTGAGTTAGGAATGGGGGGAGGGGGAGACAAGAGTAACTAAGGGAGGTTGTGGCAATGGAGGGCATCCAGATTACGGTGGAAAGAGTGGGAGCCCGGCAGGATATTGCGGTGGTTAAAATTACCGGATACATCGACACGACCACTTCGAGCGAACTCGAACGGGTTATCCAGAATTTACTTAGAGAACAGCGTTATAAAATCATTATAGATATCGAAGAGGTTGAATATATCAGTTCGGCCGGATGGGGTATTTTTATTTCCGAAATCAAGAATATTCGCAATAATCACGGAGACCTCAAGCTGGCGAATATGTCGGAAAGCGTGTTAGAGGTTTATGAATTGCTGGAATTTGCAACAATATTAAGCTCGGTTGATAATGTCACGGAAGGGATACAAGACTTCGAGGGTAAGATCGAAAAGGCTCCGGAGTCGCCTATGGTCGTCCCCCCTCAGAAAAAAACGGTTGCCAGCGTTGAAGAAAAAGAGCAGCTAGCGGCCATTGCGGCTATAGTTGCCGAACCTGAACCGGCCCCAACTCCAACTCCAAGCCCAAATCCGATTTTAACTCCAAACCCAACTCCGGCTCCGGTTGAAAAGCCTGAAACCTCATCCGTGCCGGGAATCGGGTTGTTGATGCTGATTGACCGTATTCAGCAGGTAATTAAAGCCCATCCGGAGTGGGGAGCCTGGAAAATCAAGAAAGAATTAAATCGCCGGCGGGGAAGCCAGCCCAAGGTCGGCTGGGGTGAAGTTAAAGCTGAATTAAAGTATAGCGGTTTAAACAAAAAAGCTGAACGCTATAAATTTGCGCGGAGCAGATAATGACAGTTTTAGTAGGGACGGGTTTAAAAGTATGTAACTAGAAGCGTGTTTTTTTAAGTTTGTCATTCCGAACGTAGTGAGGAATCTCCACGAAAATGCCTGAATTACCAGGTCTCTTGGAGATTCTTCGCCTGCCTGTCCTGGATGGTTTAGTCCAGGGCGGCTCAGAATGACAAAACGCGGGGAGCTGCTAAAAATAGCTTTTCGCAACAGAAACTAGGAGTTTGTCGGACTTAAGTACAAAATCGGATTTTGAGCACTCTTCCCCCTTTGAAAAAGGGGGATTGAGGGGGATTTTGCATATGAAAGCGGGCGTTTTATTGATTAAATCCCCCCTGCCCCCTTTACAAAAGGGGGAGAAAGACTAAAGTCCGACAGGCTGACTAGCTAATATATTACTATAAATTAAGGAGGAAGGCTGTTGAGCGGCTTCAGTTTTTCTACTACGATTCAGGGAATAGAGCGTGACTACACGATTCGAAGCATGAATTTCGAATCTATCCGGAAAATAATCATTAATTTAAATGAACGTGACCACGTGATAAATACCCAAGAAATCCCTTATAATCCCAACCAGGGTGATGAAGAGCTTATGGCGATGGTCAAGCGTTTGCATGAAGAGCGGGTAGAAGTGTTTAGAGAACTTTTGAAGATTTCCAAGAAGCTTGAGAAAAAACCGGATGCGAATTCCAATTACAAACTAGGCGGGATTTTTTTGAAGAACGGGATGGGCAAAGAGGCGGTAGCTGAATTTAAGCGGGCCTTAATGCTTGATCCGGATAAGGCGCCGCTTTTAAACCACCTGGGAGTGGCTTTGATCCTGGAGGAGAAGTACGGCGAAGCAATTAAAAATTTTCAACGGGCGATAGAAATAAAATCTACCTATCCGGATATCCATAATAATCTGGCTTTAGCGTTTTTGCGTACAGAAAATTATTCGGAAGCTATAGTTGAGCTTGAGAAATCTCTGGAAATTCATCCTAAATACGCGGAGGCTCAGTTTAATATGGGGCTATGCCTGGTATCCCAGGCAGCAGTGAAGGGTAAGCTGGACGACGAAGAAAAGGAAAAAGTAAATATGCACTTGTCCCAAGCAATTGAAATTAATACGGGCTTTAATAATGAATATTATAAAATCGCCGAAGGATATCTGGCCAAAGAACGATTTAAAGAAGCTCGCCAGGCCCTGGTGGAAGCCCGAACCGCGGTTTTGTCGCAGAGCGGAAGTGAAATTTACCACGAGTTTTATTTGCGGTTAAAATACGGAGAAGAGGGCGTGGATCGGAAATCCACTGAACGTTATATTTCAAAACTGGAAGACGTTCTGGAGAGACATCCTAATTATGTTGATATCCACAACGATCTGGGCGTGGCGTACCTTATCCAGTGTCGTTTTCTTTTTACCCGAGCGATTAATGAATTTAAAAAGGCTTTAGCGATAAACTCGGACTACGCCAAGGCCAAGAAAAATCTTAAATTGGCCGAGAACGAGGGAAAAGGGTTCCTGATTCTTTTGCGGGCTATTCTTTACTTTTAGGCCTGGGAGCTTGAGCATTTAGTCTGATTTTTTAATTCCTGAGCAATTGAACAATAAAAAATAGACCGCAATTGAGTTTTTTTATTGCTCTATTGTTCAATTTTCAATTGCTCTGGAGTTTGAGCAATTAGTCATAGACTAATTGCTCAAACTCCTAGGTGGGTGCCGGTTTGCTGATTCTAGTAGTCAACTGCGGGAGTTCATCCTTAAAATATACTCTTTTCCAGGGAGAGCTAGAGCGCAGTACTGGTCTTATGGAAAGGCTGGGCGGGCCGGTATCAGCCTTTACTCGGTTAGTCGACGGAGCCGCTAAAGACCCTCTGAGCTTGGCGGTGCCCAACCATGAGCAAGCGATCCGCTTGATGATGGATTGGCTGATTAGAGATGGTGTGATCCGGGAGGCCCGGGATATTAACGCGGTGGGGCATCGCGTAGCTCATGGTGGGCCTGATTTTACCGACGCCGCCCTGGTCGACGCGCGTGTCAGAAATAACCGCATTGCCCGAGAATTGGCGCCCCTGCATCAGGCTAATTATGAAGGCATCGAGGCTTGCGTAAAGATGATGCCCGCTACTCCCCAAGTAGCGGTATTTGATACGGCTTTTCACCAAACCATGCCTTCCAAAGCCTACACTTATGCTTTGCCCTACCGTTTTTTAACCGAACATAAAATCCGTAAATACGGTTTTCATGGAACTTCGCATAAATATGTCGCCGAGCGGGGAGCCAGGCTGCTAGGCCGGCCGATCCGTAAACTCAATCTGATTACGCTGCATTTGGGAAACGGTTCTTCCCTGGCGGCGGTTAGACGCGGCCGATGTATTGATACCAGTATGGGTTTAACTCCCCTGGCCGGCGTTGTGATGGGCAGCCGTTGCGGGGATATTGACCCGGCTATTGTACCGTATATTATGCAGCGGGAAAATCTGGACGCCAAACAAGTTGAACAATTAATGAACAAGGAAAGCGGGATATTGGGTATTTCCGGAATATCCAACGATTTACGCGAGGTGATTAAGCAGGCTAAGGGCTCTAATGCCAGGGCCCAACTTGCCCTGGAGGTGCTGGCTTATAGTATCCAAAAATATATCGGCGCCTATCATGCCATTTTGGGAGGAGCCGATGCCCTGATTTTTACGGCCGGCATCGGTGAAAAGAGTCCGGATATACGCAAAAATATTTGTGCGGGTTTGGCCGGTATTGGCGTTAGATTAGATCCATCTAAAAATCGCAAGGCCGTGGCTTGTGAAATGTTTATTCATGATAAAAATTCACGGATAAAGGTAGTCGTAATTCCAACGAGGGAAGAGTATATGATAGCCCGGGAAACCAAGCGCATCTTGAAAAAATGTTGACTGCGGTTTAGACAGTAATTATCTTTGGGTCTTCTTATAGATGTCACCCCGGCGAAAGCCGGGGTCCAGGATGGATTTGACCGATAAATTCCCTGCATTCCGGATAAAATTATGCCGGAATGACGGAAGGTTTTACTAATGTCGGAATTGCAGAAAAAAAAGTTGACAAATGAATTGACGCACGTTAAACTTTCTCCAAATACAAGTAAAACTAGAGATGCAATTCAGATTTAAAGCAAAGGAGGTGAAAGTAAAAAATGAATAAAGGATTGGCTTTGTTACTGAGCGTGCTATTTAGTGGATCTATTATAATGATGGCAGGATGTGCTCCTAAGCAAGAGAGTACTGAAACCGTAGCGCCGGCAGTAGAAGAAGCGGTTTCGGCGGAGGAAGGAGAAGCGGTTTCGGCGGAGGAAGAAGAGGCGGTTCCGGCGGAGGAAGTTGCTCCGGCTGAATAAATTAGCTTTATTTGCTTTTGACGGTGGAAGTCTGAAGGGCTATATTTCGGACTTCCACCGTTCTATTTCGGCAGGTATAACTATTTTCGCGAGATTTACTCTAATCAGGACAAGTGATATTGCGAAGAGCCCTGCCGGCCATGGGCTAGGCCGGCACTAAGTCATGCCGGACAGGCCGTAGTATACCATTGCGTCCTAACGGTGGAGGCGTGCGTATGGGAGGCCAAGTAAGAATTTTACTTATCGGGCTTGCCGGAACGGGGATTTTTATAGCCGGCTGTGGGACGCTAAATATGCGTTTGAGCAACGAGCAGTTGACCAATACCCGTCTGGTGTGGCAAGCGGCGGAAGCAGCCGGAGCTAAAACTATGGCGGCGGTTGAATACCGTCATGCCCAGGATACCTTGGCGATTGCTGAAAAAGCATATGTCGGCCGGAACTTTAAACTGGCCTTGAAATTTGCTAAAAAAGCGCTGCTCTACGCCCAACTGGCGCAAACGCGTAGTGAACAAAAATCTGCCGAAAAAAAATTAGCCGAGTTGAAAGAAGAAATAGAAACCATGGATGAGGATTTATCCGCGCCTCGATTTTCAGTCGGCCAGGAAAGTGAAGAGCCTTGATCCGGCAGGGAAATTCCGGGTGGGGCCTGGTCGGCGCCGTGCTGCTGGGTCTGGCCGGTTGTGCTACCGTACCCATGGTTGTTCCGCAAGTCTTAATCGACGCGCGCGCGGCTTTGGGAAATGCGAAAAAAACTGATGCGCACTTGCTGGCGGCGGAAAATTATCAGACCGCCGGGCGTTTACTGGAACGGGCCGAAGCCGCTTTGGCAGCGGAGCAAAGCATGACTATAGTGGAAAATATAGCTTTTGAGGCCGAGGCTTATGCCCGGATTGCCGAAGCCCGGGCCCGCTGTCGTATGGCTGAGCAGGAGTATGAAGAGTTAAAGCGGGATTTAATTGCCCGTCAGAAACAATTGACTGTTTTAGCCCGGGAAAAGACGATGCACAGAACTATCCGGCGTAAAGTTCAGCCTGCTAAACCGGATGAAAAAGCCGAAACTCGCTTACCCGCCCCGGCAGAACAAAAGGCCGCGATGTTAATCCCAGCCCGCAAGATTAAAGACGCGGATGTCAGGACTTTGGCGCGAGGAATAGTTATGAATTTTCCGGCCCGGGTTTTATTTAATCCGGAAAGTTCCCGTTTTAAGGCCGACGCTAATCAGTCGCTGGACAAAGTGGCCGAAGTTATCAAGCAATTTCCTGATTATCACGTCAGCATTGAGGGGCACACAGACAATATCGGCGATCTGCTTAGTAACAATACTTTGTCTCAGGCCCGGGCAGAAAGTGTGCTGTCTTATCTTAACCGAAAAAACATATCCTTGGATAAGCTTGCGGCGGTGGGAATAGGACCGAACAGACCAATAGCGGCCAATGAAACACCGGAAGGCCGGGAGTTAAATCGGCGGCTGGAAATTATTCTCGAAAAAAAAGAGAACTAGGAGCTTGAGCAATTAGTCTAATAATTGGTTGTTTTGCCGTCATACCGGCGGAAGCCGGTATCCAGCGGCATTGTTTTTAAAGCTTTTTCTGGACCCCGGTTTTCACCGGGGTGACGAACCATGTTAACAACCTAGGAGCCTGTCGGACGTAAGTCTTTTTCCCCCTTCGGAGAAGGGGGTGCAGGGGGATTTGCTGAGAAAACGCACAACTATCTGTTTGAAATCCCCCTTGATCCCCCTTTTCCAAAGGGGGATAATTAGAAAAAATGTCTTTTGTTGTTAAGTCTGACAAGCGCCTAGAGACCATCCGGGGAAAGGAGAAAGTTTTTTTGAGAACAGAACGAGTGTCAGTTGGAAGCGTGGCAGTAGTTATAATGTTTATAGGCGGGATCGGGCTGGCCGGTTGTGCTCCGCGCTATATGGCAAAAACGCCCGGCGCAGTTATTGCCTATCCTTATATTCCGGTTACACCTTCGGAACTTAATAATTACAAAGCACTGCTGGCGATTAGTCCCCGTGATCCCAATGCCGTCAAAGCGCGGTACTGGATCGCTCAAGCTGCATTTAATAATTCCCAATGGGATAAGGCCGAAAAGGACTTCTTTAAAGTATTCAAACATTTCCCGGATTCCGAATGGGCTTTCCCGGCCGGTCTGATGGCGGCGCGTACCCGGGTGAAGCAAGAAAAAAACCTGGAAGCTTTGGCCTTATTAGGACATTTAATAAATATCCCGGACTGCGGAGCAGAGATAACAGAAGCCGGCCAGGCTCTCGCCGGTAAAATAATAAATGATGAGCTTAATCTGGCGGAATTAGCCACAGTTCGCGCCACTTATCCTAAAACCGACTGGGATCAACAGGCGCTTTTTGTAACCGGGAAACGTAATCTGGATGGCGGCAATCCCAAGGCAGCTATCCAGGCGTTCGCCAGTTTTATCGCCCTCTATCCGGAGAGCAAATTCGTTTCCCTGGCCCGGGAACTCGTGGAAAAAGCCGCGCGGATCGTACCGGTTAATCGCAACCGGATAGGGTGTCTGCTGCCCTTAAGCGGCGCTTATGCCCCTTACGGTAAAACTATTAAACAAGGGCTGGAATTGGCGCTCGAAGAGATTAATCGTCACCGTCCGGAAGGTGAATATCTGGGATTAGTGGCCATAGACAGTAAAGGTACGACTAACGGCGCCGTAACCGGGTTGCAACGCCTGATAGATTTAGAGAAAGTGATGGTGGTCATCGGCCCGGCGCTCTCCAGTTCGGTTAAAGCCCTGCTTCCGATTTTGGAAAGGCGTCGTATTCCGGTTATTTCTCCCGCTGCCTCGGAATCCGGACTGGCTGCCAGATCGGCTTATCTTTTTCGTTATATGCTTACTAATCAAGCGCAGGGCGAGGCTATGGCTGAATATGTCGTTTTGGGGAGAAATTGCCGGCGGATTGGCATCCTGCATGGTACGGCTCGTTATGATCGTTCGCTGGCTGAGGCCTTCGAATCCAAAGTTCGAGAACTCGGGGGCGAAGTAGTAGCCCGCCAGGAATATCCTCAAGGCGCCACGGATTTTAAAGCACAAATGCTGGGCTTGGGCGGAGTGGATCCCGGGAGGCTTAAAGACCTGGAAGTGAGGGAACGAAAAAAGCTGGAACGTCTGCTGGAAAATATCGCGTATCACTCGGCTCAGAGGATTGTTCCCCGCCTAAAGGAGGACAAAGTTTCCCAGGCTGAAAAAGTTACGCCTACTACGGTTTCCAGCAAACGCGTGGCAATCATCCGGTTTGCCGAGCAGGGGGGCCGGACTCAGGAGGAAGCACTGGGGAAGTGGATCACGGAAAAATTTTCTTATGCTTTGGCAGTCAAGCCCGGCCTTAAAGTACTGACCCAGAGGGAAACATTTGCGGCTCTAAAAAATCTAGGCCTATCCTCACTCTCCCTGGATCCTCAGGCCTGGAAAAGGTTGGGCGAGTCTCTGGGAGTGGAGGTACTGGTACTGGGCCAGGTCAGCCAAATTGAAGATAATCCGTCAGCCGAGCCGGGAGAGCCTATTCCGGTTCAATATCAAATAGATATTCGTCTGGTGAGAGCCCGCAACGGCAGGGAACTTAAGCATTTCTCTAAAAAATGGAGTAAGAGCATTGCTCCGGAGGAAAATACTAAAGATATCGAAGCGATATATCTTCCGGTTTCAGCCCAGGACGCTGTCTTGATAGGCGCGCAGCTGACTTTCTATGATTTGAAAGTTCCGATATTCGGATCTGATGCCTGGCTGAATTCCAAATTATTGCGTCAAGGCGCGGAAGTACTTGAAGGCACGGTTTTCGCAACCGGGTTTTGGCCCGACCATTCTGCGGCCCGGTCCCGCAATTTTGTAGAGCATTTTGAAACCAAATTTTTCACCCGTCCGTCTTTATTAGCTGTTCAGGCGTATGATGTGTTTTACCTGGTGGCGGCCATACTCAAGCAAATTCGCAATCCTCAAGCCAGCCGGGAAGATTTTCAACGCCGGCTCTTAAAAGTGCGTGCTTACAAAGGGGTGACGGGAAAAGCCGTAGTAGAACCGGACGGGGAAATCCGGAGACCACCCGTTTTTCTCGAATTGCATCAAGGGAAATTACGGCAGGTGCATTGATCTAATTAGTGCTTATTTATATCAGGATGGGAAGCTATGCTGAAAAATTATATATATCCAGCGGTAAAAGGCATGCGGGATGTTTTTCCCATGGAGGCGTGCTGCTATCAAAGGCTTGAAAGCAGGGCCCATAAGCTCTTAGCATGTTACGGCTACGGAGAGATCAGGACGCCGTTGCTGGAGTATGCCCGATTATTTGAACGGGGAGTGGGGCAGGGAACGGACATAGTCAATAAAGAGATGTTTTTTGTGCCGTCCAAGGATCAGGATGGAGACGGCCGGGAAGAAAACGCGCGGCGGATGGTTTTGCGGCCGGAAGCCACGGCATCGGTAGTCAGGGCCTATATCGAACATGAGATGGATAAGGTTTCTCCGGGCGAGCAGCGTTATTACTATATCGGACCTATGTTCCGGTATGAACGTCCGCAGCGGGGAAGATTAAGACAGTTTACCCAGATCGGAGTGGAAGTGCTGGGCTCGGCGCTGCCAGTGATTGACGCCGAGGTCATTATCCTGCTCGAGGATTTTTTAAGCTCCCTGGGATTGCGGCGTTTAGCCTTCCTGCTTAATGCGGTCGGCTGTCCGCGATGCCGGCCGGGATATATCCTAAAATTGCAAGCCTATATTCGGGGCTGCCAATCGCGGCTTTGCGGCGATTGCCATCTCCGACTGGATAAAAATCCCTTGCGTCTTTTCGACTGCAAACAGCCGGCTTGCCGGGAGTTGATGGCACGAGCGCCGTCCATTCAGGATGATCTTTGTGCGGATTGCGCTGCTCACCAGGTAGAGGTTTTAAACCTCCTGAACCGGGCGGGCATTAAATACCAAATGGACTCCCGCCTCATGCGCGGTCTGGATTACTATACCCAGACGGTTTTTGAAGTAACATCTTCGGACTTGGGGGCGCAGAATGCCGTGGCCGCCGGAGGGCGCTATGATAATCTAGTGGCCGAGTTGGGTGGTCCGCCTACGCCGGCAATCGGCTGGTCTTTAGGTATGGAACGCATTCTGGAATTATTACCGCCCGAGCCGGATAAGCCCGGGCAACTTTTTGATATATATGTAGTATCACCCGGGTCAGATACCATCCAGACCTTTTTTAAAGTGATGGCCTTGCGCCGGCAGGGATTGCGCGTCGGACTGGAGCATGAGTCCAGAAGCGTTAAGGCGGGGTTGAAGCGGGCCGACCGCTGGGGCGCACGCTGGGCCTTGTGGGTTACCAGTGAGAACCCGGAAAAAGTGGAAGTCAAGAATATGGCTACCGGGGAGCGGATATCCGCCGGCTGGGAGGAGTTGCCCGGAGTGGTCGGAAAATAAGAATGGAGTCGCATGCCTTTCGAATTCGATTTTTTTAAGTTTCTGCAAAACGGAAATGCCCTGATTTTTATTGGCATTCTTTTATTAGTGGTCGCGGTGATAGCTTTGGTGAGGACTATCAGCGGCTTATTGGAACCTTTTTGGAGGTTGCAGCAAGCCACCGCCCGTCGTCCGCGCCTGAGATGGGGAAAAGGGTTAAGGAATTTATTAACGGTTCTGATACTGATATTTTTTTCGCTTTCCCTACTGCTGGCCGGGACCACCTTGCGTACTTATACCACTTTTACCCGGCAGGACCTGGTGGGAATACTGGAGTGTCTGGAATGGAATCCGGATGAGCAGATAATCATAGTCCGCTTTAAGTCAGTCTCGCAAGGCAGGACTTCTGCGGCCCAGACCTATAGCTTGTATGGTGATCACTGGGAAATTAACGCCCATATCTTAAAATGGCATCCCAAGGCGAATCTCATAGGGTTGCATACTGCTTATCGTTTAAATCAGATTAAAGGAATCTATCAATCAGCAGAGGATGAAAGCCGCCGTCCTCACCGCGCCTGCGTCCTGACACCGGGAAGAGACTGGATTTGGTGGGCTTTGTCACGCTATGGAGAATCCCTGCCTTTAGTGGAAGCAGTTTATGGAAACGCGGTTTCCAAGTTGGCTCGCAGCGGGGAACAATTTGAGATATTTGTAACCACTTCCGGTCTCTCCGCCCGCCGGAAGAAAAGGTAGAGCAGTTGACAGCTTTACCGGGCGGATGATAAGATAAAACCCGGGTTTTACGCAAAAACTTCCGTCATTCCGGCATGATTTTAGCCGGAATCCAGGGAAAAATCTCTCCTGGGACCCGGCTTTCGCCGGGGTGATAACTATGAGAAGGACCAAAGATAGTTGCTGTCTGAACCGCAGTTACCCAAAAAAGTGGAGTTTGAATTATGGATTATCGCGAAACCCTGAATTTGCCCCAGACAGAATTTCCCATGAAGGCGGAGTTAAGCGTCCGGGAACCGGCCCAGCAGGTCCGCTGGCGGGAGATGGATATTTATGCCATGTTGCGCCGCGAGGGCAAGGGGAAACATAAGTTTATTCTTCATGATGGCCCGCCTTATGCCAATGGTGATGTGCATATCGGAACCGCCTTTAATAAAATTTCCAAGGATATTATCATTAGATATAAAAGCATGCGCGGGTTTGATGCTCCCTATATTCCGGGCTGGGATTGCCATGGCATGCCGATTGAACATAAGGTGATGGAAATACTATTCGAAGAGGAGAAGGCTGACAGCCTCCGGGTTAGAACCGAATGCCGTCTTTATGCCGAGAAATATCTGCATAAGCAACGAGAGCAATTCAAGCGGCTGGGGATTTTCGGAGATTGGGAAAAACCATATCTTACCATGGATCCGAAATACCAAGCGGCTATCGTGAAGGTTTTCGGAGAGCTGGCGATCCAGGGTTATATCTACCGCGGTTTAAAGCCGGTTTATTGGTGTATAGATTGCCGGAGCGCACTTGCGGAAGCTGAAGTGGAATATCAGGAGCATGCCAGTCCCTCGATTACGGTGCGCTTTGAACTGGTGGAAGGCTGGCCGGAAGGCCTGGGAGACCGTCCGGCGGGCCGGATTTTCATTCCCATCTGGACCACTACGCCATGGACTCTGCCGGCTAATCGCGCGGTGGCCGTGCATCCCGACTTAACCTATGCGCTGGTTGAATCGGAAGGCGATTATTATATTTTAGCCCGGAAACTGGTGGAGTCAAATTGGGAGGCCTTCGGGTGTCCCTATACTTTAAAAGCCGAAATTTCCGGGGGGGCTTTAGACGGTTTGCGCTTGCAGCATCCTTTTTTAGACATGTCGGTTCCGGTTATTACCGGCACGCACGTGACCAGGGATTCCGGAACGGGCTGCGTGCATACCGCTCCGGGACATGGGCAGGAAGATTACTTCATAGGCCGGAAGTGCGGGCTGGAGGTTTATAACCCCGTAGGGCCGGACGGCTGTTTTACCTCGGATTTTTCCGAGATGCAGGGAGAGTTGGTTTTTAACGCTGATCCTAAAATTATAGATATTCTGCGGGAACGGGGAGCGCTCATGCGGGCCGAAGAAATCAGACACGCTTATCCGCATTGCTGGCGGCATCATACCCCGCTTATTTTCCGCGCTACGGAACAGTGGTTTCTGAACGTAAATCGGGAAGGATTTCGGGAACGCTTACTGAAGCATATCAACCAGGAGGTGACCTGGATTCCCGAAGTGTCCCGAAACCGTATGGCAACTATGGTGGAGACCAGACCGGACTGGTGTCTTTCCCGCCAGCGCGTCTGGGGTGTCCCGGTACCAATTTTTTATTGCCAGGAGTGTGGCGAGCCTCTGATCTGCGCCGCGGCTTTTAAGGCCGTGGAAAATTTAATCGCCGCGAAAAGCGCGGATGCCTGGTTTTGCCAAGAACCGGAAACCATACTGCCGGCCGGAACTCATTGCCTCCAATGCCAAGCCCGGGTCTTTCGCCGGGAAACGGATATTCTGGATGTCTGGTTTGATTCGGGCGTGAGCCATGCCGCGGTTTTAAACCAGCGCCCGGAATTAAGATTTCCGGCGGATCTTTACCTGGAAGGTTCGGACCAGCATCGGGGGTGGTTTCAGGTTTCCCTTTTAACCGCAGAGGCGATTGCCGGCCAAGCGCCCTATCGGGCAGTATTAACTCACGGCTATGCGGTGGACGGAGAAGGCCGCAAAATGTCAAAATCTCTCGGCAATTTTATTACGGCCGAGGAAGCGTTGGCACGTTACGGCGGCGCGGATATTATGCGGCTTTGGGTAGCTTCGGAAAACATTCAAAACGATGTGCGGTTTTCCGATGAAATATTAAAACGCACGGTGGATGGCTATCGCCGGATCCGCAACACGCTGCGTTTTCTTTTAGGCAATTTGCACGACTTTGCGCCGGCGCAGGCTCTGAATTATAAAGACCTGGAACCTCTGGACCAACTGATGCTGCACCGGCTCCAGGAGTTTATTTCGACCGCGACCCACGCTTTTGAAGCTTATGAAGTTTACCGGTTCTATCAAGTACTGCAAAATTTTTGCGCCGCCGACCTGTCCGCTTTATATTTTGATATTCTCAAGGACCGGCTTTATACGGATGGCCGGGATTCCTCTTCCCGGCACTCGGCCCAGACCGTACTCTGGCTTCTGTTGCGTCACCTGGTGCGTCTCATGGCGCCGGTTCTGGTGCATATAGCGGAGGAAACCTGGACTGCCATGATTGCTCAAGGCTTGCACCCTGACAGAGAAGCAGCGCCTTCCGTTCATCTGGCGGCCTGGCTCCCGGTTCCCAAAGAGTGGCATAATGCCGCGCTGGCCCAAACCTGGGACGCGCTGCTTCAGATACGCATGGAAGTCTTGAAAAAATTAGAGGAGGCCCGCAACCAGAAAATGATACGGCATCCCTACGAAGCCCTGGTGCGTATCCGGGTGCGGGGCGAACACCGGTCACGTTTGGCTGCCTGCCGGGAGCAATTACCCGCCTTTTTTGTGGTGTCCGCAGTGGAAATACAGGATGCGGGTTCGGCCGGACCGGCGATGCTGATTCAAGTAGAAAAAGCGCCGGGAAATAAATGCGAGCGGTGCTGGCGGGTGCTGCCGAAGGTCGGCCAACACCAGGATTATCCCGGACTTTGCGACCGTTGCCACGCCGTAATTTGCGGGATGATTCCCCCGGAAATCAAGAAAGAAAGGGTATAAGCATTGAGCGTATTGGGAAGTTCGAAAGAATTTACAGACACTCGGGACGTCTCCGCTTTGCATCCCGGGAAAAAAGACCGGCCCATTTTCCGGTTTTATGGGATAATTTTGCTTCTGGTTTTGGTACTGGATCAGGCCAGCAAATGGATAGTCATGCAGACCATGGTATTACATCAAAGCATCCCCGTGCTGGGAAATATTCTGCAGCTGACTTATGTGCGAAATACCGGGGCGGCCTTCAGTTTACTGGCCCGCAGCGAGGGTTTTTGGCGCCGGCCGCTTTTGATCAGCGTGGCTCTAATCGCAAGTGTTGTGCTTACGGTTATGGCCTATCGTGAACAAAAACGCGGGATTAAGTTAATGCTTCCCCTGGGGTTGGTTAGCGGCGGCGCTTTGGGTAATATGGTTGACCGCCTGTTTTACGGCGGCGCGGTAGTGGATTTTATCGAAGTCAGCTATCGCAACTTTCATTGGCCCGTCTTTAATCTGGCGGATTCCGCTGTGGTCATCGGTGTGTGCTGGCTGATGTTTTTTACTTTTCGCAAACGATCCCCGGTTAATATTCGAAGATAAGTCTCTCACCATGCATTCGGAAGCAGAACGCTATTGCTGGCAAGTCAAACCGGAAGCGGCGGGTCTGCGTCTGGATGTTTTTTTATTCCAAAAAAGTCAGGAGCTTTCCCGTTCGGCCGCCGCCAGGGTGATTCGGGAGGGAGCGGTTAAGGTAGGCAGACGCCAGGTTAAGCCCGGCTTGGTTCTTCAGACCGGCGATACGGTTGAGTACCTGCGTCTTCCTCCGAAAGTCTGTGAGAACCGGCCTGAAAATCTTCCCCTGGATATCCTTTACGAAGACAGCCATTTGGCAATAGTGGTTAAGCCGGCCGGAATGGTTACCCATCCCGCTCCCGGGCATAAAAGCGGAACTCTGGTAAATGCTCTGTTATATAGACTCAGTAACCTTTCAGGAGTAGGCGGGCAACAGCGTCCTGGAATCGTACACCGGTTGGATCAGGGAACCTCGGGGATCTTATTAGTCGCTAAAAATGATCCGGCTCATCACGCCTTAACTCTCGGAATTCAGCAGCGCCTCATCAGCCGAATATATGAGGCCTTGGTATGGGGCCGGATCGAAGAGAACGAATTTAGAGTAGAAACCCGGTTGGGCCGTGATCCCGGGAACCGGACCAGATTTAAGGTGGTAAGCGCCAAAGGGAAATCGGCAGTTACGCGGTTCCACATAGCCCGCCGGTTTGACGGGTTTACGCATTTACGCTTAATTTTGGATACCGGCCGGACGCATCAAATCCGGATTCATTGTAAATATCTGGGAACTCCCATAGTCGGGGACAGAGAATACGGTAAACGCGGAGAAGCCGGGCAATTGGCCCGCTGGGGCATACCCCGGCCCGGCCGGCAGATGCTGCACGCCGGACAAGTGGAATTCAAGCATCCTTTCACCGGAAAAGACATGATTTTTCAGGCCCCGTGGCCGGAAGATTTCGAGGAAATGTATCAGGCGCTCTGCCGGAAAGATGAATCCGGGTCTAGTTTCGCAGGGGCGTGATTTATCACGCCCCTGCTTACCCCAGAATCTAAATTGAATTTAAAATTTCCCCCTTTGGAAAAGGGGGATGAAGGGGGATTTTACAAATAATAAATCAGGTTAGATACTCTGGGGCTTGCCCCAGGGTAATTCATTTATATTCCCGATCTGATAGTTTTAGGATAGAATCATTTTGAAATTTATTCCTCCCTTGATGAGAGGGGATTAAGGGGGGTGATAAAATTTGCCCGCACCACAAATTATTCTGGATTTAGTCGATCGTTTTGAACGCAATTTAGAGGCCTATACTTCCGGCACCCAAATTCATTCCAGCGGACTGCCTACGGCAGCCGCTGAACTCAAACGTTAGATGGATAAAAAAATGAATAAAAAATTTAATAGAAATAATGTTTTGTCTATAAATATAGTAGACAACATTCCAGATGTAAGCGACTCGGTTCAATATTTAATACCTCTTCAAGGCTCTCTTTTTTCTTTTGCAGATAATAATATTTATAAAATATTACCAGCAGAGTCTATGGATTCAGCAAACCTTCATCCTGAGACACGGCATAGTTATCAAAAAATATATTCTATCTATTACTTGATAAATGGTTATTTGGGCAACAGCCCGTAAAGATACGACCCCGTTTACGCCCCGTTCACACTTGCTTTTTGCATGTTGCTGCCAGATAAGCGTGCAGGTTAGAGGTGATATCCAAAGCAATAGACTTGTAGCGGTTCTTAATGCTAAAGACTATGTGAAGAATGATTCGGGATAATGATTGTGTCATAATGTGCTGACCTTGATATATTTTGCCCTTTCAGGGCTTTGGTGTTAGGCTGCTTGTCACCCAGGGAGATGCCCTGGGCTGGTATATTTCACCCCTTCGGGGTGTTGACTTTTAAACCATAAATAAATAGCCTAACTCCTGCCTAAGAAAAGCTAAAAGAGCAGGCACCGGAAGTTTTCAGGAACTTTTTAGCGATTGGAGATGACCGTGGAACCGGAAAAATTGCGGCTGCTCACGGGAAATAGCATAATGATTTTTTATTTAGGAGTTGGGGGTTTCGCTTTCGTTTTGACAAAAACTACTATATTTGGTACAATATAAAGTACCAAATATAGTAGTAAAGGAGTAATATTATGCAAAGGGTTGAATTGGACAAAGATATAAAACCCATTTCGGAATTTCGTTCTAAAGCGACCTCATTTATCGAACAAGTTCATAAAACTAAGCGACCTCTGGTTATTACCAATCACGGAAAAAGCGCCGCAATTCTTATGGATGTTTGTGAATATGAGATTCTATTAGAGAAACTTGAACTTCTACAGGATATTCATTTGGCAGAGACTCAGATTCATGAAGGTAAAGGTGTATCCCATTATGCCGCTAAAAAACACATCCTTGAAAAATTCAATAAATGAAAATTATCTGGTCTCCGCTTGCAATAGAAAGACTGGAAGAAATTGCAGAATACATTCGGGAAGATGATCCTTCGGCGGCAAAAAAATGGGTGATTTCCGTATTCGGCCGTATCCAAAAACTTAGTAAATTTCCAAATAGCGGCCGAAAATTTCCGGAAATGAGGCGTGAAAATATCAGAGAAATAATTTACGGGAATTATCGTATCATTTATAGGATTGAAAAGCGCGGAATAGAAATTCTAACTGTTCGTCATGTCAAACAAATCTTGCCGATTGCAGATATTCTATAAAACTTTGGGGGCGGCCCCGTTGACTCATAATAAAAGGTAACCGAAGGTGTGAATCGTTGACTCATTAATGAGGTAACCTGGGAGACGCAATTAGTAGATTTTGTCATACCCGCATGATATTATTCCCGTAGGGGCGGGTTTTAAACCCGCCCCTACAATTAATTCCTTTAAAATCAGTAACTACTCAGGTCGTCATTCCGGCGAAAGCCGGAATCCAGAGGTTTTATAAGGCAAATTCACCTAGACCCCGGCTTTCGCCGGGGTGACGGGCTTAAAAAAAAACCTCGTATTTCCTTAATTGGTGGGGTACCTGAGTAGTTACTAAAATTAAAGCCTCTGGATTCCCGCCTGTCCTGCCTGTCCTGGATGGTTTTGTCCAGGGATAAGCTCATTCGGGAATGACAACATAAAAAAGCAGACTAATTGCTCAAGTTTTGGGTTACCATTAATATGAGTCAACGATTGGTTTTAGGCTTGTGTAAAGTTACCTTTAATTTGAGTCAACGCGCGGTTTGTAATTCCTGCTCGTTTTATTGCTAAACAGCTCGGTTTGTGGTAAAATTAAAAGTAGAGATAATTATAAGAATGACAAGTTCAGGCGGCAGAGCGCAAGCACAATATTAGGTAAAAATTATTTTAATAGAGGCGGGGAAAAATGGTCGAGGTGGAAGATTTAAAAAAAATCATTCTTTTCCAGGATTTATCCGAAACAGAAATTAAAAAAATCAGACCTGTAATTTTTGAGAGAGCTTATGCCCAAGGCGCGATTCTGTTTCGGGAAGGCATGGCCGGAGGAGTTATGTATATGGTGAAATCCGGCAAGATTGAAATATTTACCAAAAAAGGGGAGCAGGAAATATCCATGGCTATTTTGGAAGCGGGCAATTTTGTAGGTGAAATGTCCTTGATTGATGATGAACCTCGTTCAGCTTCGGTCCGGATAGCCGAAGACGCGATGCTAATGGTGCTTAATAAGAAATGCCTCCAAAACATTATTGCGGCTAACCCCGGAGGAGGCAATAAAATACTGATGGTGCTTTTAAGAATGCTCTGTCAACGGCTTCGTGAAACCAATTCTAAATTATCTCTGCCCTGAAAAGTAGTTTTCGGGTTGAACTGAAAAAGCTTTGTCCCTTTATTCCCGAGGGGAGGGGACATGAATCCCCTCCCCTTAGAGGTTTTGCCATAATTCATTTTTGTCATCCCCGAATGATTTTATCGGGGAACCAGTGACTTTTGACGCTTTTAAAATCAGAGCCGCTGGATTCCCGCTTAAAACATGCGGGAATGACAACCTTGAAAATATTCTTTATGACACAGCCGCTCAAGAGAGGGGAAAACTTGTTTTCGCAACCGAAACTATTTAAGCGGGATGTTTGGCTATGCGTGGATATTTATTTGTTAGTATAATTCTGGTTGTGATGCTGCCGTTGGGATGCGCCACGGTTCCCGGCCCGGCGCGGATGGAGAATGAACTTTCCGGTCAGGATCGAGCCATATTAGCGTTTTTCTGCGGGCAGCTGGCGCATCAGAAAGGAAACTTTGACCAGGCGGTAGACTTCTATCGCGAAGCGCTCTCTTTCGATCCCAAGAATTTCAAGTTGCGGCGCAGTTTGGTGGGGGATTTAATCCGTTTAGGCCGGTTGCAAGAAGCCATTACAGAATATCGCAGCTTAGCCGCCAAGCAGGCGAAAAATTCGGAAACCCGTTGTCTTTTAGGGCAGTTGCATGAAGCTGCCGGCGATACCACGGTGGCGGAATCACTTTATCGTGATGCCATTTCCCTGGGAGGAAAAAAATCCGAGCCTTTCACTTATCTGGGACTCTTGCTCTTAAAACAAAATAAAGTTGACGAGGCCGTAGATGTTTTCCAAAAGGCGCTGGAGATTAATCCCCAAGACCGGCAGGCGCGCAGAGTCTTGATAAAGTGTTTTTTAAGCCGTGAGCAGGAAACCAAAGCTGCGCAGTTATTAAAAGATGCCCTGCTTAATGAACCCGAAGATATCGAATGGCTGGCCGAACAGGGCCGGATCATGGCCAGCCTGAAACGGGATGAGGAAGCGGCGCAAATATACCGGCGTTTGATTCAATCTTGTTCCGAATATCCGGAAGCATACCAGTTTTTATCGATTTACCACTTGCAGCGCTATGAATGGAAAGCTGCCGCCGAGCAACTGGAGAAACTTTTGAAATTGGAACCGGACAATATGCTGGCCCAAAGGAATTCCGGATTGGCGTTGTATGAGTTGGGCCGTCTGGATGAAGCCCGAAAGTATCTCTTTTCCTTGATAAAATCCGGAAATGCGGACGCCTTTACTCATTTTTTAATGGGAACCATCTACCGCAAGAAAGGATTTAATTACCTGGCAGAGCATGAACTTCGGCTGGCCGTGCAAATGGATCCGGAAATAGTGGAAGCTTATCTTGGATTGGCCGGGGTCTTAATGGATATCGGGGAAGAGCAGGCTGCGGTCAAGGTGATGAAAAAGGCCTGTAGTAAATTTCCGAATTCCGTTCAAGTTTTGACCAGTTATGGTTTGGCCTTGCTGCAGTTAGGGTCACCGGAAGAGGCTTGGAAGATTTTTACCCAGGCTTTGCAATGGAGTCCGGAAAATGCCCGGCTTTATTTCTATCTGGGCCGGGCCAACCTGGAGATCAAAAAATTTGAGAGAGCGGTGCACGATTGGCAGCAGGCTGTTAAATTGGATCCGGATTTCGCCGAGGCGTATAATTATCTGGGATATGTCCATGCCGAACGGGGATTAAAACTAGAGCAGGCCGTCGAGTGGCTGAAAAAGGCGCTGAAACTGGATCCCCAAAACGGATACTACCGCGATTCCCTGGGCTGGGCGTATTATAAACAGAAAAAGTATGGTTTGGCGCTGCGGGAACTTGAGCAGGCCAGGGAAGCGATGAAAAAAAAGGGGCTCGGCGATCCCGTTATTTATGATCACTTGGGCGATGTTTATTTCCAACTGGGAAAACATCAGAAGGCGGATCAGGCTTGGAGCAGGGCTTTAAAAGATGATCCGGAGAATCAGGAAATCGAGGATAAACTTCAGAAAATGAGGTCTTGGTTAAAAAATCGCTTCCATGAGATTTCTCACTATTAAGGCTCCGGCCAAGCTTAACCTGGTTTTAGAGATTCAAGGCCGGCGGCCGGACGGCTACCACGAGATTCGTACTATAATGCATACGGTAGCGCTATCCGATACACTTGCTTTTTCCGCGCGGGCCGGTGGACTTAAAGTAACCTGCAATCATCCGGAGGTTCCGGCGGGGGAAGAAAACCTGGTTTACCGGGCGGCCCGTATGCTGGCGAAAGAAGCATGTCTCCAACCCCGGGTTCATATTCATATCCATAAGCGTATCCCCTTAGCTGCCGGCCTGGGTGGAGGCAGCAGCGATGCGGCGGCAGCTTTGCGCGGCTTATCCGAGATTTGGAAGGGGCGTAAGGCGTTAAAGTTGTCAGCTGTAGCCAAGGCCTTGGGCTCGGACGTGCCTTTTTTTCTAAAAGGCGGATGCGCTTTGGGTCTGGGGCGCGGCGATAGAATTTATACCTGGCCGGAGGTGTCCGGAATACCGATAGCTTTGATCAATCCGGGATTTCCCCTGGCAACGGCGGAAGTTTATAAAAAAATAAGTTTGCGATTGACAAGAAAAAAGGCGTGTATTAATATTATGCGCCGGGCGATTTCAGAGAAAAATGTAGTAAAAATAGGGAAAAATCTGTTAAATCATCTGGAAACCGTTAGCATTAAGCAACATCCGGTGATTGCCCAAATTAAGAATGAGCTTTTAGCTTGCGGCGCTTCTGCGGTATTGATGAGTGGGAGTGGACCAACAGTTTTTGGATTGTTGCCGGGCCCGGCTGTGGCAGGGCGGATCGTAAGGCGCTTGGGTTCCCGTTATGCCGGGGTTTGGATTACCAGAACCATTGGATCTATTAATCAAATTGAACCGGGTAAAGAAAGGCGCTGAGACTATGGATATTACGGACGTAAAAGTTTTTCCCCGCCAGGAGAAAAAATTGAAGGCGTATGTAGCGGTTACCTTCGATGATGTTTTTGTAGTGCATAATTTAAAAATTATTGAAGGGCAGAAAGGTCTTTTTGTAGCTATGCCTTCACGCAAAATGGCAGACGGAAGCTATATAGATATTGTGCATCCTATAAATGGTGAATTGCGCCGGGAGCTGGAAGAACGTATTCTTTCGGAATACAAGAAAGAGTTTTTACTGAAGGAATTCTCCACCATGCCGGGTGTGCAGGAACGCCAGGAAGCCTTTGGAAATAATTAAAAAGTTAATGCTGCGGAAAAGCAATTGTAGTTTTTTGTCATTCCGAGGAAGCGAAGCGGCTGAGGAATCTCCTTGAAAACTAAGGGTTTTAGAGATTTCTCACTGCGCTCGGCATGACAAAGTGCGAGAATTTTGTTTATAAGGGATTGTCGCGACAGGAACTGAAGAAGGAACACGGCGGTGTATGCCGTGTTTTTTTTCAATAGAATTGCCGGATCGTCCAATGGTAGGACGGCGGCCTTTGGAGCCGTTTATCCAGGTTCAAGTCCTGGTCCGGCAGCCAGAAATTGAGCTGGGAAAGATTCCCGGCCGGAATTAAAGTTAGGAGAGGCCGCAAGTGAGAAGGGAAAATTCGGGATTGACAGCCATTATTCTGGCAGCTGGCGAGGGGACCAGAATGAAGTCTGATATTCCCAAAGTATTGCATACCCTGGGAGGCCGTACGCTGCTGGATTGGGTTCTCCGGACGGCTCAGACGGCGGGCGCGAAGCGCCGGGTGGTCGTACTGGGACATCAGGGAGAAGCCGTAGCCAAGACTCTTCCGCCGGGAATTGAAACGGTTATGCAATCCCGGCAATTAGGCAGCGCTCATGCCGTGCAAGCCGCTAAATCTGCATTGGCGGCATTTCAGGGAGAGGTTTTGGTGCTTTGTGGAGACGCACCCTTGATTAATGCCCGGACCTTGCGCCGCCTGGTGAGAGAGCATCGCCGGTTAAAGGTCCCGGCCACGATCTTAACCGCCAAAGTGGATAATCCGCGAGGCTACGGACGAATTATTCGCGAACCGGAATGTCCCGCACGGGTAGCCAGGATCGTCGAAGAACGCGAAGCCTCTTCGGAGGAACGCGAGGTCCGGGAGGTAAACAGCGGCGCTTATTGCTTTTCTCTGCCCATGCTTTGGAAAATTATTGCGCAGGTGGATAACCATAACCGTAAGGGTGAATATTATCTCACGGACATAGTGGAGTTGATGCGCCGGCGGGGTTATCCGGTGGCCGGGGTACAGGCTTCGGAGGCTTTAGAAATTTTAGGGATTAATCGGCGCCAGGATCTGGCCCAGGCCGCGGCTGTCCTTAATCGACGAACTTTGGAATTACATATGGACCGGGGAGTCAGCATTTTAGACCCTAACCACACCTGGATCCATCCGGAGGTTCGCGTGGGCCGGGACACGATAATTTATTCCGGAACGCATTTAACCGGCCATACGGTTATCGGGGCACACAATATTATTGGTCCGGGGACCCATCTGGACTCAACTCGAACCGGACGAAGAGTGCGGATAAAACTTTCCGTGGTGGAACATTCCTGGATCGGCGACCGGGTTTGTATCGGTCCTTTTTCCCACCTGCGTTCGGGAACCCATGTGGGGGCAGATGTCAAGATCGGGAACTTCGCCGAGATCAACCGGAGCCGGATAAACCCGGGCGCCAAAATGGGGCACATGGGCTACCTGGGTGATTGTACGGTCGGCCGGAAGGCTAATATCGGAGCCGGGAGTATAACCGCCAACTACGATGGGCGTCAAAAACATGCCACTCGGATTGGCGAGCAGGCCTTTATCGGCAGCGGGACCGTGCTGGTAGGACCCTGCCAGGTCGGCCGGAAAGCGCTTACCGGCGCGGGCGCCGTACTCAAGGCAGGAACCCGCATTCCGCCGTCCACCATAGCCGTAGGTGTGCCGGCCCGGGTTATTAAAAAACGGTAAAATATTTCAGGGGGATATATTTGTGGCGAAAGAAATGAAAATATTTGCCGGCAATGCCAATATTAAATTGGCGGTTAATATTGCGCGGGCGCTAAATAAGTCACTGGGAAAAATAGACGTCAAGCGTTTTCCCGAAGGAGAAATTTCCGTTCAGGTGAAGGAAAATGTCCGCGGTGCGGATGTTTTTATTATCCAGCCTTCCTGTCCGCCACCGAATGAAAACCTGATGGAACTTCTGATTATGATAGATGCGTTGCGCCGGGCTTCGGCCCGGCGAATAACCGCTGTGCTGCCGTTTTTCGGTTACGCCCGCCAAGACCGTAAAGATCGGCCGCGCGTACCCATTACGGCTAAACTGGTGGCCAATTTAATTACCACGGCCGGCGCAGACCGGGTATTGACCATGGATCTCCATGCCGACCAGATACAGGGATTTTTTGATATCCCGGTAGATAATCTCCAGGCGGCGCCGGTTATGATTGAGTACTTTTGCGGCAAAAACACACGTCAATTAGTGGTGGTTACTCCGGATGTCGGGGGAATAAAACTGGCCCGGCGTTATGCCGACCAGCTTCGCTGTCCGCTGGCCATAGTGGATAAACGCCGCATTGGCCCGACCGAGGCCACGGCCATGAATGTTATCGGCGAGGTTACCGGCAAGCAGGTGCTTATCGTGGATGATATGATTGCCACCGGAAAAAGCCTGGTGGAAGCAGTGAACTTAATACGCCGACTGGGCGCCCGGGATATTTATGCCTGCTGTTCCCATCCGGTTTTCTCCGGTCAGGCGGCGGAAATTATTCGTAATTCGGAGATTAAGGAGGTGCTGGTTACCGACAGCATCCCCTTGCGGCATCCGGAACTCAGCCGGAAAGTAAAAGTGCTGTCGGTAGCGCCCTTATTTGCAGAAGCCATTCGCAGAATTTATAACGAGACCAGCGTAACCACCCTGTTTTCCTTTAAAGATAAAAAACGCTTGCCGAAAAAAACTCCGGTGGCGTGAGAGCATGAAATTAAAAAATCTGGGCTGAAATATCAGTCCGGCATAAAGCAGGAGGACGAATAAAATGAAGCAAATACAGATGGAAGCCAAAATCAGGACGGTTTTTAAGAAAAATGCCATGAACCGGCTGCGGGAAAAAAAACTGATTCCTGCAGTAATGTACGGCCAGGGAGAGGCGTCGGTTAATCTGGAGGTTGATAAAAAGGAGATGCAACGCGTACTTCATGCATCGAGCGGATCGCATGCCCTGCTCAAGCTGACAGTTATTGGGGGAGAAGAGACGCAGGAAGCGGCGGTAATGATCAAGGAGCTGCAGCGGCATCCGGTTAGTTCCGAAGTACTGCACATTGATTTTGTTAAAATCCGCATGGATCAGCCGCTGGAAACCACAATTCCCATAGTTCTGACCGGGTTAGCGCCTGGCGCCAAGGAGGGAGGAATGCTGGAGCAACTCCATCGTGATTTGGCCCTGCGCTGTCTGCCGGCGCTGCTGCCGGAGAAGATCACCGTAGATGTATCCAAATTGAATATCGGCGATGCCATATCCGTGGCTGAGCTTTCACTGGGAGAAGGAATTGAAGTTCTGATGGAACCCCGCGAACGCATTGTTCATGTTTTGGCCCCGCGGGTAGAGGAAGAAAAACCGGCAGAAGGCGAAGTTAAGGTTCCTGAAGAAGGGGGCAAAGAACCGGAAGTAATCGGGGCGAAAGAACGGGACGAGCGGCGTACGGACAAGGATAAAGGCGGGAGCAAGGATAAAGGCGGGAGCTGATCAGCCGGGACAGGAAATAAAAAAAAATGAAGCTTATTTTTGGGATGGGCAATCCCGGCGAGGTTTATAATAAAACCCGGCATAATCTCGGGGCCCAGGTTGTTTCTGAGACTTCCCGGCAGCTTGCGGTTAAACTTTCCCATACTTCCCGGGGAGCGGAATGGGGACGCGGTTCCCGGAAAGACACAACTTTTATTTTAGCCCGGTCCCGGATGTTTATGAATCTTTCCGGAAGCTCCGTCGCTGCGCTGGCGTATTATTTTCGGATTCCACCCGAAGATCTTCTGGTAGTAGTCGATGATTTAAACCTTCCGCTGGGAGGCCTGCGTTTCCGCGCCCGCGGCAGTGCCGGCGGCCATAATGGATTAAAATCCATAATCGAAATATTGAACTCTCAGGAGTTCAATCGGCTGCGCCTGGGAATCAACCTGCCGCCCGTTGACATGAAAGCTGAGGATTTTGTGCTCCAGCCTTTCCGGAGGGAGGAACGTCTTCCGGTGAATAATCTAGTGGAAAAGGCCGTTCAAGGAGTGATACACTGGATCGATAATGGCATGGCGTCCGTTATGGCGGAGTATAATTAATGCGTCTGCGTCCCGGAACTGTCGGGGTGCTCTCAATTTTTCTGGCGCTGGCAAGTGGTTTTTGTTTAATGAAAAGTTTTGCCGACCGGAGGGTGGCCGGCCGGATAGCCTCTCCGGAAGCGGCGCTTATCAGTCTGCACCAGGCTACGGCGCGTGATTGGTTTTCGCTACCGGGCATAGGGGTTACCACGGCGGAGAGGATTATCGCGAAGAAAAAAGGTGGCCCGGGATTTTACCGGATTGAGGATTTACTGCAAGTTAAGGGAATCGGTCGGCGTAAACTTGAACGTCTCCGTCCCTGGATAGACTTGCCAAGCAAGGAGGATTAAACAAATTGCCTATGGAGTCTATTCCCTGGTGGGAAATGCTTATCAGATTAGTAGCAGCCGCCATAATCGGCGTGGTAATCGGGTGGAACCCGCAACGTGCACACAAGCCGGCCGGAGTGCGGACGCATATTTTAGTCAGCCTGGGCTCGGCCCTGATCATGATGGTATCGCTGGAACTTTTTTTGCGTTACGCCGGCCAGAGCCGGAATATTGATCCCGGACGAATAGCCGCCCAGGTAGTCACCGGTATTGGCTTTATCGGAGCCGGAACCATCATTCACGCCGAAGGGGGACTGGTCCGCGGATTGACCACGGCGGCTTCGGTCTGGGCCGTGGCCGGAATCGGTTTAGCCTGCGGGGCCGGGATGTACATGCTGGCCGGCCTGGGAACAGCAACGGCAGCGGGCGCATTAGTCCTGGTTAATTATTTAATGAATAGAAAAAAAGGGGTTAAAAAATCCGGAGGCAAAAAAGATTGACGGGCAAATGGAATATGCTATCATAAAACATCGTGCATTACCGGGAAAGAAAAGGTTTGCAACGGCAGATTGAAAGGGGCTGATGACCTTGGACTTGAAAGCAAGCTGGCGAATAGGGATGGTTTTTCTGGCGGTTTCGATATTGGCCGGGGCAGCGGGCTGCGGTAAAGACAAAACAGAGACGATAACGAAGAAGCAACCGCAAAGCAGATGGGACGCAGAGCTGGATGCCGAGGTAAGAAACGCCAAGGAGGCCACGCTTAAGGATATTATGCACGAACTGGAACTAACCAAGACTCCCTACCAGAAGGGGAAGCTTACTCCTGAGCTGGCGGCAGAGATTACGCATCAGGTCGGAAGGCGCAGCCTGCACGAGGTTCCGATAGAAAAGGAATTTCCCAACGATCCCAAGGAAATAATGGCCTTGAACAAGCGCATACGGGAAAGAACCGGTAAAATTTATGCTGGTTATGGAACCACTCAGGGGAATGTCATGCGGTATATAAGCGATATGTCCGACGCGGAACGGGAAAGCTATGATAAAAAATTGACCGAACTTTTCCTCGAAATCAGCCGCAAAAAATATGGTGAAAAAAAGACAAAATCTTCAGGAGCTGCCTCTAAGAGTACTCCGCAGAAGAAATAAACCAACAAGC
Organism: uncultured bacterium; assembly: GCA_965371665.1. Lineage (GTDB taxonomy): Bacteria > Oederibacteriota > JAAXVQ01 > JAAXVQ01 > JAUVAV01 > JAUVAV01. The sequence goes on along the minus strand of CBDUZI010000005.1, from coordinate 24,664 downwards.
GGCATCTTCTCTTCCCTGTTTTTCCGTAGCCTAAGAGCGGGGCAGGCCCTAAACCAAATGGTTCAGGACAGGGAAACGGGTAGCTTGCCTCCAAGAAAAAAATCAGAGGGCCGGCTTTTTCAACCCCACGAAGGCCGGTTTCTTGTTATTAGGGCAGGAAAAAATATTGGATCAGACGCCGGATATATTAATTACTAACGACGATGGTATTCATGCTCCGGGTTTAGCGGAGCTTAAGGGAGCCTTGGGGGGTTTAGGCAATCTCAAGGTAGTGGCGCCGGATTCGGAACGCAGTGCCATGGGTCACGCTATAACCATGCTGCATCCGCTGCGGGTTGTAGAAGTAAATCACAGCGGAGAGTTATTCGGCCTGGCCATAAACGGAACTCCGGCTGATTGCGTTAAATTGGCAGTGCACAGTTTGCTGCCCCGGTTACCGCGCTTGGTAGTTTCCGGCATTAATCTCGGGCCAAATACCGGGACCAATGTATTGTATTCCGGCACGGTTTCCGCGGCTACCGAGGGGACCATACTGGGCATACCCAGTATGGCAGTCTCCCTAAAATCTTTTGACAAGCAGAGCGATTTCACCGCGGCCGGAATTTATGCCCGGCAATTCGCGGAGCGGATTCTCGAACGGGGGCTGCCGGACGGAATTTTATTGAATCTCAATGTGCCGGCTATTCCCAAGGAAACCATCAAGGGCGTCCGGCTAACCCGCCTGGCCCGGTATCGCTACCGTGACCGGTACGATCGCCGTCAGGATCCCCGGGGCCGGGATTACTTCTGGCTGACCGGGGAAGATGCCGAAGTTTTGGACCCTGCCTCCGATGCGGATGCCGTGGCGGTGGAACAAGGATATGTCTCCCTGACTCCGCTGAGTTATGATCTGACCTGCCGGGATTTTATGCCGGAATTAGAGGGATGGATATAGAGAAAAACCGGGGCGGTTAGCTCAGTTGGTTAGAGCGCTTGCTCGACACGCAAGAGGTCACTGGTTCGAGTCCAGTACCGCCCACCATTTTTCGCCGAAGGCGAAAAATGGTTCAAAAAGCCGGAAGTCCAGACGTGGATTCCGGCTTTTTTATTGCCAAATACTTCCCCGGCCTGGACTTTTGTGCCTAAGTCCGACAGGCTCCTGGAAATGATAAACGTGGCGGTTGTAGATTTTTCGTAGGGGCGGCCCCCCGTGTCCGCCCAATATGCAGGGGTAAAAGAGGGGAATATATTTGTGTCGTCCTTATCTTGACAAAAGACCATATTCAGACTATATTTAGTCATATCTAATAAATGGGGTGTTCTATGAAATGGTCCAGCCAAATCAAACCGATTAGTTTTCTCAAGATGCATGCCGCTGAAATAATTCGAGGTTTGTCTGAGCAGAATGAACCGCTGATTATTACTCAAAACGGAGAGGCCAAAGTAGTCATGCAGCCTATCGAAAGCTATGAAAAGACACAAGAACTATTGGCTTTGCTTAAGATTCTTGCTCTTGGAAACAGACAGATTGAAGCAGGAAAGGCGCAACCAGCCGGCCAAGTGATTGAGCAATTACGTCATCTGAATAGAGATGATGGATGAACTTTAAAGTTTTCATGACAAATGACGCTGCCCATGATCTGGAAGAACTTTATGATTATCTGCTAACTCACAATTTAGGAAAAAAAGCTGATTATGTGCTGAATAAAATCGAAACAATCGTCAAAACTCTGGCGAAATCACCGCAAAGAGGCACATATCCCAAAGAGTTATTGGCCCTCGGAATCCGGGATTATCGTGAAATATTTTTCAAACCTTATCGTTTACTCTACCGTATTATTGAAAACCGGGTTTATATTTATTTAGTTGTTGATGGACATCGAGACATGCAAACTTTACTTGCCAGACGTTTGCTTGATACGCAATAATGCCAATTCAGGCGCAGCGCTGAAAGTCATTGAGACCAAGCTGCCAAGAAGGAAACGCATTTTAAACAAAAGATGAATTAAGGAACGGTCGCGATCGTTTCCTGCGATGGGAGGTGTCAAATTTAAATAGATCGTAGGGAACAGGCATGCCTGTTCCCTACGGCAGGCCAACTGGTTACAAAGGTCTTCAGGATTGTTCCGGCGAGTCCTTGGGTTTTTCCTTATCATGCTCCGCGACGAATTTTCGGACATCCTCTATATGCTCCAGTAACAACTTAGCTTTGGATAATCCGAAAGAAAAGCCATATCTGTCATCCTCTGAGCGTTTCAAGTTAATCACGGGATTCCCTTTAAATTCACCAATACTAAACATCATGCCCTCCTAAAGTATTTTATAGGAATCAATTTATCAAGCTTATAGAATTTTATCAATACTTTTTTACGATAGCGCCCCTTTAGGTCGCATGTCCGTGAAATTTGTCTTCTGGGTATCGAAATAAAACATTGAACGAGGTCAAAGATCCGTAACAACGGCTAATATATTGCTGGAGCTCAAGTTTGTCATTTGATTCCAATTTGTTGTGATGGTTGATTTTCTGTTCCAAAACCCTTAACTTTTCACGGACAGATATAACTTTTTTAAAAAAATTATCAATAGGAATATCGGTGGACTTCATGGTGGGATCTCCCGGGGTGATGGTAATCTTGCCCCCCAGCCATTTGTTTGATAATTCCACGTCTCTCAATCCGGCCATCTCATTTTGATTCTCAATAATCCTGCGCAACAGGGCTTTTACTTCTTCCATCATGAGCCTCCTTCGTTTTAAATAAATCGGGGACTTGGCATATTTCCTGGAAAAGCGAACATATCTCCCAAAGGTATTTTATACTTTATTTTCGAGGTGTCTACTTTTTTGGGGGATGTAGGGAACAGGCATGCCTGTTCCCTACATCCCCCAAAAAAGGAAAAAGCCTACAACTACCGGTAGCAGCAGGAGTGTAAGGGAGAACCAGAGGGAATTGACGAGCTCGCGATCCAGTCCGAAAATGTGGGCGGTAATTACGGCGTAAATGGCCGGCGGCATGGCGGACTGGATGAGGATTACTTTAGCCGGGAGCGGGCCGAGTGATCCGTACATGAAGATCACCATGATTAGAGCCAGCAGCGGCAGGATCAGGAATTTAATAGCGCCCACTGCCACTGTCGGCCGCCAGGGAGAAAAAAGATGGGGCAGGCGCAAGGTCATGCCGATCGCCAAACACATAATACCCAGGTCCAATTTAATCAGTCCGTCCGCCCACGGGACGAGACCGCGGGGCGGCGCAAAACCTGTCAGGTTCAGGAGCAGGCCCAGCGTCATGGCGGCCAGAGGAACCATGGAGATAACATTAGTCGCTATATTCGTGAAATAATCACGAAAACTCAACCGGCACTCGGAAGCAAAGTGCTTGGCCACGCTGAACCCCAGCGTGAAAATAATAATCGGATAAGGCAGCAGATAAAGGTAACCGAGAGACAGTCCGGGCAGACCGAAAAGCAGGTAGCATACGAACGCGCCGCCCGTGGTTCCCACATTGGAAAAAGTGGCGGCTAATATAAAACTGCCTTGGGCTTTCCGGGACAACCGCAGCTGCCGCGCTCCCCAGGGACTTAGAACGAGAGTGAGCACTACCAGCAGGGTGGAGAGCAAGGGGATGGGCGCCGATTGTTTCAGGTGCTGCATATCCAGAATCCAGAAGCTGTAGATAAAGATAGGGGTTTCCAGCAAAAGAATAGTAAACCGCATGATCAGGGGCGAGAGCGCCTTCCAGGGACGCAAGGTCAGGCCCAGGCCCAAGCTGCCATAAAAGAGCAGCAGAAACCAGATCAAGCGGGTGGTCAAGAATTAGGGCCTTGTTTTATTTTAAAACTTTCTCGAATCCGGGGGGAGAAAAGCAGGTATCCGCTTAAACTTAAAAAAAAGAAGACCTTGGCCAGAATTTTCCAATAATCCAAATAGTTTTGGGCGCCAACCGTGTCAGGAATAGCGAATATTCCCAGGCCAAGACCAAGCAGGGCTGTGATCCATCGCGCCCAGTTATGCAGGCGTTTCAAACCCAGGAGCAGCAGAAAAATTATGCCGGAGAGAAAGAGGATCAGAACGCCTTGCGCCGGATCGTTTTCCAGACCGGTTTCAGAAAGACCCAGCCGGTTCAAGGCTTTCCAAGCGGTTACCAGCATGAAAAGCGTGAGCATTACACGGTAAAACACGAACCAATTAGCGGTTTGCAGAATACGTTCTTCGCAGGGCCGCAGGGTTCGAAAAAAACGAATGCCAACGGGATGGCTAAGCACCCAAAGCGCGTATAGGGAATATACCAGGAACAGACCATAAAGCCAACGGCCCCGCTCCAGCGCGAGAATAAAAGCCGTGGCTGCCAAACCCAGGAAATAAACCTGATATAAAATCCGGGCCCGGTTTTTATACTGGGGAATAAAAAAACCTAAAGTCAGGACTATGCTGTATAAAAGCAGGGTTCCAAGTTTGGTTCCTAAGGAGTGCAGCTGGACCGGCTGGTAGAAAAAGATCATACTAAAATATACTATCAGCATAATACCGGCGGCTGCGGCGGTAAAGTAACCGATGATCTCAATCCGGTCTTTGAAGCGATCTTCCGGGGACAGCATATTCGGCATGGGCGGCAGACTCCTGGGTATTTTAATTATCTAGTTATAACTAAAACTTTCTTTAATTCCAAGAGAAAAACCAGGATAATAGTAATATGTTAGTTACGAGTTAATTGTGCGGTAAGGAATAATTTTTAATTCCCTGGATTCCGGCATGATTTTAGCCGGAATCCAGGGAAGCTATAAAAGTGTTAATGCGCTTGACTGACAGATTACGGATAATGATTACTGTTTTTAGAAAAAAATGTATTTGAGGCTTGCAATGCTTATCTCAAAGTGTGAAAATCATCTTCTGCGGGGCCCAGGCCCTTGCAATCAGCGATTAAGGCGGTGGTGAATCATGCAATTATGGCTTAAAGATATTAAAGGCATGTGGGTGGCAACATATACTGAAGGCCGGATGATGGGAGCCGTGAACAGCATCTATCTTGATGTTCAGAAAAAAACCGTTGACGGGTTTGTGTTAAGAAGCGGCACGCCCCTGGCCGGGGAAGATCATTGGGTGGAGATTAAAGATATTAAAAAAATCGGAATTGATTTGATCTTTTTACCCAATGAGAGCGTTGTCAGTAAAGGCGAACCACGAGGGCGCCGGCTGAGCCAGTTATTGGGAATGCCGGTTTCCAGCAAGGATGGACGAGCCTTGGGCACGCTTGCGGATATCCAGGTGAATTGCGAAACCTGGCAAATTACGAACCTGGGTCTTCCGGCCGGGCAGAGTGTGCCGATAGATCTAAAGGAGACCGTTTTAGGAGATGATATAATTCTGGTACAGGCCGGAGCCGCAGGAGAAGAGCGGGTTGATGAGAAAAAGAGAGAAAATATTATTCAATCGGTTTTTGGAAGGGAATTCTTAAAACAGACTTCTGAGGCGTTTAAAAAGGTTTTAAAGGGAGGGGAGGCTAAACTGCCCCAGCCAGAAGAAGTTATCCCTGCTTCCGAATCCGAACCAAAACCCGAACCAAAAGTTGCGGCTCCGGATACAAGTACCCGGCAGAATAAAAAAACGGACCCCAAAGGCCCGCAGGAATAAACTGGTGCGGAAGGGGGGACTCGAACCCCCAAAAGGTTGCCCTCACTAGATCCTGAATCTAGCGCGTCTGCCAATTTCGCCACTTCCGCATAGCAACTGATTAGGTAAATAGAAGTAGAAATATAACCCAGCAAAACAGGGAATGTCAACTGTAAAGAGAGTCCAGCCGGATTAGGGAGTTTCCAGTATTTATGTCAAAAAAACCAAAAGCGTCTCAATCTTCCAGCTGGCCCGATGAAGAGCAAATCATCCGCCAGCTTAGGAAACAGCCGTATTCCTCCCGGCAGTTGCTGGCCGGATTCAATCTTTCCGTAAAACAAAAGCCGGCACTATCGCGTTGCTTGCAGCTCATGGTTGCTTCGGGCCAAATTGTCCGCAGGCGGGGAGGGCGCTATAGCGCCCCCCAGAGCGCCCGGTTAATGACCGGCCGGCTGGTTCAGACGCGGCCGGGTTTTGCTTTTGTGGTGCCTGACCAGACCGGGGAGACAGATATTTATGTTTCCGCTTCGGACCTGAAAAACGCCGTACCGGATGACCGGGTGGAGATACAAGTAATTTCGGGATTCCGCGGAAAACGTACCCGGGGGAAAGTCGTCCGAATACTTAAGCGCGCACGCGAAAACATTACCGGGACCTTTAAGATTAATCAGGGCAAGGGATGGATAAAAGTGGATGGCTGGTCTTTTATGAGAGAGTTTTTCATATCTCCGGGCCGGCAGGGGAAAGCCCGCGATGGGGATCAGGTTGTAGCCCGGGTTGATGTTTGGCCCACAGAAAACACCCCGGGCCGGGCCAATGTGACCGAAACGCTGGGGCCCCTGGACCGGCCCGGGGTGGACATTACCATGATAGTGCGGCGCTTTGGCCTGCCTGACAAGTTTTCTTCCGCCGCGCTGGCCCAAGCTCGGGAGATCGCACAGGAACCGGCTGAAGCAGTATATACCAATCGGAAAGATCTTCGCCAAGAGCTGGTTCTTACTATTGATGGGGAGGATGCCCGGGACTTTGATGATGCAGTCTCATGCCGGGCGCGGCCAGGAGGAGGCTGGCGCCTGGGAGTGCATATTGCCGATGTATCATATTATGTAGCAGCCGGCTCGGTTCTGGACCGGGAGGCCTATGAACGGGGAACCAGTGTGTATTTTCCGGACCGGGTTTTGCACATGCTGCCCGAGGAACTTTCCTGCCGGGTGTGCAGCCTGGTTCCCGGCCGCGACCGGTTGACCGTCTCGGCTGGTATGGATATAGAGCCGGATGGAAAAATCCTCCGTGCCGAGTTTTATCGCAGCGTTATCCGGAGCAGGGCGCGTCTAACTTATAATGGGGTGGAAGAGGTTTTGCAGGACGGCCGGAAAGGTACTAATCCAGCCTGGGATTTTGTCCCGGAATTGAGATTGATTTATTGCGCGGCCCAGGCCTTGCGCGCCCGGCGCCAGGCCCGGGGCAGCCTGGATTTTGATCTGCCGGATTCCCGGATTGTGCTTGGTTCCGACGGCCGGGTTAAAACCATAGAAAAGCAGGTACCACTGGCCAGTCATGGCTTGATCGAGGATTGCATGATTGCGGCTAATGAGGCAGTGGCCGGTTATTTGGCGCGTACTGATACGCCCGTTCTTTACCGCGTACATGAACCGCCGAGCGGGGAAAAACTGGAAGCACTAAAGGAAATCCTGCGAGCCTACAGCTATGCCTTGAAGCCCGGCAAGTCCCGGGAGTCCTCCCGCGGCTTCCAGGAATTGCTGCTTTCCTGGCAAGGCCGGCCGGAAGCCTCGGTGCTGAATACAGCCCTGCTCCGGGCCATGAAGCAGGCGCTTTATGCGCCGAAAAATCTCGGGCACTTCGGTTTGGCCAGCCTGTGCTATACTCATTTCACCTCGCCTATTCGACGCTATCCTGATTTAATAGTACACCGCATGCTGACAGAGCGCCTGGAAAAAGGAGCTTGGTCCGGTGGACGCCGGGCGGACATGGCTCTGCGTATGCCCGCTTGGGGGGAACAACTCTCCCTGGCAGAACGCCGGGCGGAAAAAGCTGAACGGGAAGCCGTGAAAGTCAAGCAGGTCGAATTTATGCAGGATAAGGTAGGCGAAGTTTTTGCCGGTCTGATTACTACTGTAACCAATTTCGGTTTTTTCGTGGAATTGGAGGAGCATTTCGTGGAAGGACTGGTCCGGGCAGGGAGACTGGAGGATGATTACTATTATTTCGAAGACCGGCAGCGCCATCTGGCCGGAGTAAATACGGGCCGGGAATTCCGTACCGGAGACCGGGTGATAGTTAAAGTCAGGGAAGTGGACCGGAATGAGATGCGGGTAATATTCATTCTGCATGAAGATAGACCGCGGCATGACAAAGGGGCTCGGAAAAATCCGCCTCGAGTTGTCCGGCAAACCAGGAGGAGAAGGCTTTGAAAAAAGCGGAAACCCATGCCGGCAAATACCTGGCGGGAAACCGCAGGGCCTTTCATTTATACCAGATGCTGGAAAAATACGAAGCCGGCATTGAACTTAAAGGGTGCGAGGTTAAGTCTCTGCGGGCCGGTGCGGCGAATCTCAGGGACAGTTTTGCCGCTGTAAAGGAGGGCCAGCTTTGGCTGATGAATATGCACATTTCGCCCTATGCCCAGGGAAACCGCGAGAATCCTGATCCCCTGCGGTCCCGCCGTCTGCTTATGCATAAGAGGGAAATAAACCGTCTGGCCGGCAGTATCGCGCAAAAAGGCCTGACCCTGATACCGCTTGGCCTTTATTTGCAGGGGCGCTGCGTAAAGGTGGAACTGGGTCTGGCGCGGGGCAAGCATACTTATGATAAAAAGCAGGCGCTTAAAGAACGGGATATCAAAAGAGAGACCGAGCGGGCAGTGCGGGGTAGGGAAAAGAGCGATTAAAAGGACTATGAAAAGGGGACTGTCTCGGCTCCCTTCAACTGCGCTCAGGTCAGACAGGACAGTCTCCGCGAGGAATCTCTAAAACCCTTATTTCCCCTGGACAAAACCAAGGGAAATTTCTGAAAATTAGCTTTTGGCAACACTCCCCATAGAACACTTGTTAATCCGGCATTTTCTTGGAGATCTCTCGTTTTACTCGGGATAACAAACCCACGGAATTTTGCTGAAAATGCCTTTTGGCAGCCCTCCCCAATGGAAATAAAACACCAATTCGTAGTTTTTACTTGAAAAAGCTTATTATAAAATGATATGTCAAAATGTTGCAAATCGAATCACTAAACATAATAAACTTTATTATACTTAACAATTAACAACCTAGGCTTGCTTTTTTCTTCATCTATGATATATTTATATTAGAGTATTCAATAATCAAATATCGCAAAAAGGGATTATCAGGAAAGGTGAAGATTTTACATGCGTGATTCCAGGAAGTTTTTTTCTAAAATTCCAGACCTGGAGCATATCTTCTCAATGGCAGAATGGCATAAGCCAGGGCGAAGAGCAGGGGCAAGAATTGTCTCGCTTATAGTCACTATCACCTTTGTGTTCCCCTACCTGGCCTGGGCTTTTGAATCAGGCTCTTTTTTCAAACCGGATCAAGTCCTTTTCAATAATAGACCTATAGAAATATCCGGGAACCTGGGAAAAATAATCCAGTCATCCCAGGGAAAAGACCGGCTGGTTGTGCATGTTCAGGATCTGCACTGCAACTATGAAGTGCAAAGCAATATCGCCAGGATGATCCACGTCCTGGCACAGCAGCACGGCTTGAAACTGGTAGCAGTCGAGGGAGCGGCCATGCCTGTCAATGTGACCAAACTCTCGACCTTTCCCCTGGAAGAGGTGAAAAAGCAGACCGCGGAGTATTTAATGAAGCAAGGCAAGGTTACGGGGGCAGAGATGTATGCGATCACGGGCAAACATCCGATATGGCTGGAGGGTATCGAAAACCCGGACCTGTACGAGGCAAACTGGACATCAGTAATGAAGTTTCTTAATAACGAGAGCCAGGGATATATTTTCGATTTGCGGGAGAGCTTGAATGAACTGAAAAACGGAGTATACAACCGGAAACTGGCCGGGCTGGATAAGAAGAAGCAGGCTTTCCGCGAGGGAGACATGTCCCTGCTGAAATACAGCGTGCTCTTGTATAGATACGGAGCGCAATGGAACTTGAATCCAAAGGCTTATCCGAACCTGAGAGCCTATGCAGCAAGGCACAGGCATGTGTTGTCCAAAGCAGTGGATTCTGACGGATTGTTTAAAGAACTGGACCAACTGGACAGAGATCTGCGGGCCGGACTCTATACTGATCCGGATCAGGAAGCCATGGACAGCCTGCAATACCGGCTGGACATCATGGAGAAATTGCTTAATATTTCAGCCACCCCGGAAGAACTGGCAGAGTTTCGGGCAGACCCTCAAAGCTTTAGAGTACAGCGATTCCTGGATTACATTGCGGAGCATGATAAAAGCGGGGAAATAAGACTGGACGCTGAAATGTATAATCTGGACCGCTATCTGGACGAAGTGAAGGAATTCTACCAGGTGGCGGACGAACGGAGCCGGGCCTTTGTAGAAAACACCTTGAGCCGTATGAACCGGCATAATACGCCCATAGCGCTGCTGGTGACCGGCGGATACCACACGGCTGAAGTAGTGTCGGAACTTAAGGCCCACGGGATATCATATATCTGCGTAAAACCGCGGCTAAGGCATCAGGATATCGTGAATCCGTATTTTTTCCTGCTGCAGAAGCGGCGTACACCCCTGGAAAAACTGCTGGCGCAGAACCAGAATATTCTTGGCCTGAAAACTTTCTTTGTAGAAACCCTGAATCCGAAAAAAATCATAGATCAGTTAACCCTGGAACCGGAGAAATTTCTTTCCTTCCAACTAATAGATTTAATAAACATTGCAGCGACTCTCCCCCGATTATGGAATAGAATCGCAAAAAAACAGGATAGGAATCTCGAAACCTTGCGTCATAAATACCAGAAGATGCAGCGCGAGATGGCTTATTATTCATTACTAACGCCTGATTTTAAAACAGCCGGATTAAATAAAGCAACAGAGACCTTGCTGGTTAAAATAAAAAACCTTAAAAATTTACCCGCCAGGCTGGCAGTAGTTATTCAGCCGAAGAATATGGCAAGAGGAGTGGGAAAGCTGCTGGAGAGCTTACGAGTGGGTAAATTCAAGGTCTCTATAACGGGCAAGCTGACAGATACGCAGATTGCTGAAATCGTTGAGAGTGACCAAAGTGCGGCAACCGGTTTATTTTCCCGAATCCTAACAGGATTTAATTCCTTATTAGGGCACCCCGGCGCGGCTCGAATAATGATAATTGGCGCGGCAATGGCTGCGGTGGGGCTTGCGATTGGCAATTTCTCTTCAATATTAAATGGATCTCTGGTTGGATTTTCCGGCCCGATGGCCAGAGTTGCAGAGATATCGGTAGTAACTAGCTTTTTAGGTGTGGGAGTGCTCTTGAAAACAGGGGTTTTCTCAAAATCTCCGCCTATGCCGCCAGCAAACTCTGGCTGGAAAGAGAATAACCCGGTTGGATTAATAGATTCAACAAAGATTGGGGAGTTTTTTCCTGGAAGATTATTTCCGGAAAGCGGTAGACTTTTTGAAGAATTGTTAGACTATGGGCACGGGGTTGAGCAAAAGCCACTGAAAATAGCTATTATGGGATCTATTAATACCGATGGCGGAGTATCCCATTATACATTGCCTTTAGACGAAGGGCTAAGATCACTAGGGTGTGACGTCACGGTATTTACTCATTATAGAGAATCACCTCACGGCAAACCGCTGGAAGTAGAGGATGAGTCCCATATAATAAGATGTTATACAACCGAAGGCAAAGAACGGGAAGGTTTTAAGCCTTGGGATAGGGAAGTGATCCAAGCCAGGTTTGAAAGGGAAAATTTCGACATTTTATTGGTAGAAGATTTTGGCGAATTCCCCATGGAAGAAGCGGCAGAATATTTCGCCGAGATTAAGGAAACTACAAAAACAAAAATATATTTGTTTAATCACGATAATGTGGCAAAGCCGGGCGATAGTATATTCTGGAAGGTTAAATGGGATGGAATAATAAATTACTTACCTGGACAGAATAATTTTGTGGCTGAACATTATAATCCGGAGAAAATTTACCGGATTGATTTTCCCTGTTTTCCCACGCCTAAGCTTGATAAAACTCAAGCCCGCAAGGATTTAGGTTTACCTTCAGAATCAGAAAAGAAAATAATCTTAACTTTTGGAGAGTATGATTTCGTAGCTCCCTTTAAGGCCTTGGATGAATTAAGACGAGCGAATCCCACAACTTATTTAATGGCTTTAGTTTATACTGAAGAAGATAAGCAAAAACTTGAACATAGCTTGAGTGAACTGGGATATGCTAAGGGATATGATGAGATAAGAGTGAAAGGAGCGTGTTCCTGGCAGGAGAGAGCACAGTTTGTAAGGGCCGCGGATATAGTATTACTCCATAAGAGCGATGATGGAACAGGTGAGGTCATCTCCTCAACCGCTTGTCAGATAATGCCTTGGGGGACACCAATAGTATTACAAAAGAATGATTTTTCTGAATCATTTGGCGGGACGATAGCCCAATACACAAATGATGAAGAGTTAAAGGAACAAATCAGCGAATTACTTGCCAACCCTAAAGTGGCACGTAAACGTCAGGCCGCCTATGCCAAAAAACGTACTCCCGCAGTTATTGCCGGGGAATTTCTCGAAGTATTTAATCCTCCTCCCTCCTGTGGAGAAATAGAAAAAATTAGTCAAGCCCCTATTATTGCACCGCGACCGGAAGCCGTTTTCACTGATAGAACCGGGAAAGAAATCCAGTGGGAGAAGCTTACCTTTAATGCTGCCACTGTAAAGATAGGGGGGGTAACTTATGTTATCTATAGAGCTTTGGGATATGATGGAATATCAAGATTAGGTTTATGGTGGTCAGAGGATGGAATTACTGAGTCCGGAATATTAGCTACTCCCATATTTGAACCAGAAATAGAATATGGAGAATTACCCGGGGATTTAGAAGCCAGACAGCAAAAACAGTTGAAGAAATATAAGCAGATCCGGGAAGCAGGCGGGATAGAGGATCCCCGAATAGTAAGAATTAAAGCTAGGCTTTACATGACTTATACGGCTTTTGGTGATACTGCTCAAATTGCGCTTGCTTCAATAGGAGTAAAAGATTTCGTTGAGGGAAAATGGGATAAATGGAAAAAACATGGTCTGGTTTACCCTGGGGTTAGCAATAAAGATGCTGTCTTACTGAATTATGCAAATGGATTATTATTATTTCACCGTTTTGATGGCGAAAATATGTATTATCAGCGTTTTGATAATATAGATGGATTGCTTGAATGGATAGAAGAAGTAAAAGCTATGACTCCGGAACAAGCAGAAACAGCAATGGTAGAAAACAGTAAAATATTTATGAAAACACGAGCAAAGGGGTGGGATTCGGACAAAATCGGAGCCGGGGCTCAACCTATAGAGACAGAATATGGCTGGCTGCAAATTTATCATGCAAAGAAAGAAGCCACAGAAGAGAACCCGAAGACTTATATGTTAGGGGTAGTTTTAACCAGTTTAGAAAATCCAACTAGAATAATCTATCGTTCTCCTGAGCCTATCCTTATACCCGGGAAAAAAGATGGATTTGAAAGTTGGGTTCCTGAAACCGAGATTGTTTTTACCTGCGGGGCGGTTCCGGCGGGAAAGGATATTTATATTTATTATGGCTGGGGCGATAGGTTAATATATGTGGGCAAAGCAGCGGTTTCGAAACTTATTCCTGAAGAAATACGAGAAAAACTTACTCCTGTTGAGATACCCAGCGAAATTTATACCCCACCATTAAGTAATCTAATGTTGACTCTTGATAGATTGCCACGTCCTTATGAGTGGACAACCTTGCCCCAAACTCCTTTCAAGCCGGAATCGGGAAAATGGTATGTCGAGATGGACGCGGCGCTGAACATGGCCAGGCGGGTAGGGTGGGGTGATTTGCGGGCAGAATATGGCTTCCTGGGATCGATTCTGGGCAGCGGTCTGTTTATAGCCATTGCCGGGGCTATCGGGTATGCCAAAGCGGCCAAAGCGATTTCCATACTGCCGCGATTTGGACATATCGGAGATATCGGTCATAATGATTTTGCGCAGGATCCGGCTCCAGGATCACGCCAGGGCTGGACCATTTCATATGAACAGGGAGGGGAAATTTATTTGGATAAAGCAGCCCTGGTCTGCCTGCCGGTATTTGTGAGAAACATGTTTATTGCGCATGAGCAAGCCCATACGCAGCAGCGACACGAAGAAACCCGTGCATTTCGGCGAGTTAGAGAAGAAGTTGAAGCCTATCGTGTGATGTATAATATGGTAGTCAGCCGGATTCGCTCATTGTTCATAGGCCAGAGGCAGGCTGTGCAAGAAGCATCTGATAAGACGAAACTTACTGAACAAAAGCTTAAGGAGCAAGACACTGTACCTGGCCCGGCATCCCGGATTATCACAAGAGCCCGGGAAATCATCAAAGGTACGGGAGAAATTAATGTGCCTTTTTCGATCCCGACAATTGATGTGTTGAGACGTTTACCCAGGCTGTACCGGTTATTGATATTTATTCCGGCATGGGGTCTGCACCGGCTTGTCAGGAAAGAGGTACAAGGTTATACTTTTGATCTGGATGAAATAAATACACGGCTTGAGAACTTGAAAAACAGGGCATTAAGCGGGGAACTTGCTTTTGCATCTGAAAATGCGCTGGAATTTGTAAAAAAGATAAAATTAGATGTGAGTAAAGAAAACGTGGGGGACTTTAGCGTATCTGACGAGAAGGGTAGTGAAAAGCTGACCATAGAAGTTCCGGCCTGCGTGCTGGCAATTCTGGTTCGGGCCAAAACCCATACCAGAGAGAGTTGGATGGAACGCAACAAATATGCTCTGGCCGAATCGCTGTTTATACATATTCTCAAATATCAGGGAATAAGATATTCCGCCCATGTAAGGACTACCAGGAGTTATACCGAACAACTGTTAAAAACAGCCGAAGAAGTGGATGAAGTAGTAGAGAATAAAAGAACTATGGCCGAATTAACGCAAGCTTTACCAGTTGCTGAGACAACTAAAAAGGAAGCTGTCAAACGAGTGACTGCGGCAAGCCTGATAGAAGTGTTTATACACTCTCTGCCGGGCATGCTGGAAAAAGCACGGAATGAACTGCTTGATAAAATACCTGAACACCTGGCTGATGGCGCCGGCTTGAAATTGGAAGAGATTTTCCTGGCTTTACCCAGGATGGAAACCGAAAATCCGGCTCTGTCTGCTCTCAAGATTCTGGCCGAAGAAGCGCAAAGGCCGGGGATTCATCCGGCCACCCGGGATTTATTATCCAGTGAGATACTACGAGTCGTTTTTGGAATATTGTACGGAGAGACAGTGTCCAGGGCAGGGCCGGGAAATGAAGTAAACACGGATATTCAAACCCTGGAGGTTACGGGTCTGCCCCAGGCGGCGGCGGAAAAGATATTAAGTGCTTTTTCAACCGAGAAGACTTCTGCGTTTGAACCCGAACTCGAGGCGTTGCAGGAAACTTTCAGAAAAATGCAAGGCCGGCCGCTGAACGCTTTAATACCCGTAGATTCTAAGCACAGAATTATCCTGGCCAATATGCTTGCCCAACAGATGGACGCCGGTCCCCTAAGGCAGAAAACGCAGATAGGGAAATCCCCAAGGGGTGAAACTATATCCGCTCAACAGATAGGTTGGCAGGAGTTTAAGATTGGCAAAGGCACTTTATTCGGCCCGGTTATAGGTATAATTGACCCTCTAGTTGGAATCGTGGAGATATTTAAGGCCCCGGCTTTACCCCGAAAAATCAAGGCTTTGAACATAAGGGAAATTATAGCTGAAAGAATGCTGGCTCTGGCCAAATCAGGGTATTGGCCGGCACCAGGGCGCAGTTTCCTGCGCAATATTGCAATGAAAAACTCTGTGCAGGTCTGGCTTAAGGAGACTGTAGCCGCGGTCGGGAACAAAAATGATAAATTAATGGAAACGCCCTTTATGAAGATATTCAAGCAGTTGAAATCGGATGAAGAATGGTTTAAGTTTATCAATAGTAAACATCCATTTGCGATTGCGTGCCGGGAGTTGGCTCAGGCCCGGACCCGAAAACAGCAGGACAAAGCCGAGGCCATGCTGGCTGCCTGCATGGCCAATATAATAAATCCGGCAACCCTGGAAGGAACTGAAAAAATTGAGATTGATAAGAACATGATGGTTCTCAATATATTGGCCTTCTCTGAATTCTTTAAAAATACCGGAATTTCCCTTGAGACCATTGCCACTGCCCCCGGCTCCCTGGCTCAAATCGTCATTCCCAAGGCAATGGTACTGGTCATTGGATTCAAAGGACCGCTGGGAGGGTTCCTGGATAGCCTGACAAACGCGGGCTTTAAGGTTAATTACAAGCATCTTAACTGGCTGCTGCGCAAAGGCCTGAGACTCTCGGTCAAGGTCGCGGCTTAATACGCAACCGCGAATTCCCCGCATTTCAACGCGGGGATGAAGCGGCCATAAAAATAATGCTTTTCTTCATCTCGGATCAAATTCCCCGCACTTCAGTGCGGGGTAATTTAATCTGCGATAAATCTTCCCAATATGATTTTCTGCCAGTCTATTGACAATAATTGTATTTCTATTATAATCTCCTTTCCATAAAAGGGCTTTTGGAAACACTCTGTAATAGCTCTACGGAAAGCGAGGATTGGAAAATATCATGTCTGGTATTTCTACTCGTGACTCTATACCAGTTCCTGAAATCGAGATTTCAGGATGGGGAAGATACCCTGCCAGCACGGCCCGCGTTTTTCCGGTTCAATCAACCGCTGAACCCGGCCAGGTACTGGAAGAACGCCGGGGAAAGAGCCTGCTCGGCCGGGGGGCCGGGCGCGCTTATGGTGATGCGGCGCTCAATCGCAGTAACTTTTGCCTGGATTTTACGCCTTATAACCGCTTTATCGCTTTTGACGAGCAGACCGGCATCCTGCGGGCCGAGGCCGGGGTCACATTGGAGCAGATTTTAGAAGTTTTTGTTCCCCGGGGATGGTTTCTTCCGGTAACGCCGGGAACCAAGTATCCCACCCTGGGCGGATCCGTGGCATGCGATGTACACGGCAAGAGCAGTTACAGCCTTTCTCATTATGTGGAGCGGCTGCATATGCTGCTGGCTGACGGATCGTACGTGACATGCTCGGCCGAGGATCTCCCGGATCTTTTTTGGGCGACGGTTGGCGGTATGGGCCTGACTGGATTGATTCTCGAAGTGGAATTAAAGATGACGCGCATTGAGACCTGTTTGATCAAGTATCAGGGCGTCAAGGCCCGTAACCTGGAGGAAATTTTCCAGCTTTTTGAAGAAACCGAAGAGTGGCCCATGACCGTGGCCTGGATTGACTGCCTGGCCCGGGGCAGCAAACTGGGGCGCAGTATCATGATGCGGGGCGCTTTTGCCCGGCAGAATGAATTGAAAAGCATATCGCAGCAGTCCCGGGCCCGGAGTGTTCCGAACAAAGGTAAACTGGCCGTGCCTTTCGCGTTTCCGGCCTTCAGTCTGAACAAGCTGTCTGTAGCCGCGTTTAATACCTGCTATTACGGCAAGCATCCCCGCTGTCTGGATACGATAATGGATTATGACAGCTTCTTTTATCCCCTGGATTCCATCCTGCAATGGAACCTGATCTATGGTGGGCCGGGACTGGTACAGTACCAGTTTTTGATACCGCTGGAGCAAGGATTTGAGGGCGTGAAAACCCTGTTGGAAGAAATCAGCGCCACCCGGCGGGCGTCCTTCCTGGCCGTACTTAAAAAGTTTGGAAATATTCAGAATCCCGGCATGATTTCATTTCCCGCGCCGGGATATTTCCTGGCCCTGGATTTTCCCGTTGGGAAAGGCGAGATTCTCAAGCACATGGACCAATGGGATAAATTGGTACTTAAATACGGGGGCCGTATTTATCTGGCCAAGGATGCGCGTATGAAGCAGGAGACCTTTAACGCCATGTATCCCAGGCTTAATGAATGGCGTGCGGTTAAACAGAAATACGATCCTAAAAATGTGTTTAGCTCGGACCTGGCGCGGCGGCTTGGTCTGGAAGTCAAACCTGGAGGGTAAGCGAATGAACGAGCAAAAAATAAAAAACATCTTGATTCTGGGAGCTAATTCCGGCATGGCCCGGGCCCTGGCCCGGGAAATAGTTTCGCCTCAGGGTCAGTTGATCCTGGCCGGCCGTAAGGTGGAAGAACTGGAAAAATTGGCAAAAGACCTGGAGATTCGCGAACAGGGTACCTGTCCTAAAGTGATTTTCTTTAATGCTCTGGAAACAGACAAACATAAAGAATTTTTATCCGAAGTCCTGAGCCAGGTGGAGACCCTGGACGAAGTATACCTTTTCTTTGGGCAGTTGTATGAGCAGGCTGAGGCGCAGAAGGATTTCAACCTGGCCAGGGAAATGATTATGACAAACTACGTGGGAGCAGTCTCGATCCTGGAACGGCTGGCTGCCTGCATGGAAAAGCGCGGCCAGGGCATGATTATAGGGGTTTCCTCAGTAGCCGGAGACCGCGGCCGGCAGAGCAATTATTTGTACGGGTCGTCCAAGGCGGGTTTAACCGTCTACTTGCAGGGATTACGGAACCGCCTCGCCCGCTCCGGTGTCCATGTATTAACAGTCAAACCGGGCTTTGTGGATACCCCCATGACCCGGAACAAGAAAAAGGGCTTGCTCTTCACCAAACCGGAAGTCATTGCCCAGGGAATACTCAAGGCCGTGCGGGCCAGGAAAAACTCGGTTTATTTGCCCTGGTTCTGGAAATACATCATGCTGATTATCCGGAGTGTGCCGGAATCAGTGTTTAAAAAATTAAAAATGTAGTATAATGCTTTATCAATGAAAGGGGGCGCTCGGTCTCGACGGGGGGATTTTGGCCCGTGCGGCATGCCGAGGAATCCATCTCACCTCGTTAAACATGGTGGAAAACATTAATTGCTGAACCTGAACTAGCACTAGCAGCGTAAGCTGCGCGTCATGGTTTCTCTCACCCGCGGGGATACCAAGGCGTCATCAAGCGGGTTGGTCTCTTCATTCGGTCCTGGGGCGAAGAGGCGAGACAATACCGGGACTGGCGTTGCATCATCCTGCCGGGAGGAGGGTAAAAACGCGAGATTTAAAATCCGGGACAAGCATGTAGATGTACGAGTAGGAATTCTTTCGGACGCGGGTTCGATTCCCGCCGCCTCCACCAAGCTTCGTTTGAAGCGAAGTGGAAAACGAAGCTTGCCACGGCGTAGCTTTCCAGCAAAGCCGGGCAAAAAAAATAATCTGTAAAACCGCTTCAAACTACGCCCTGGCAAGCCGCAAAAAGAGGAGCAAAGTGGAAGACGAAGCCTGGGTGAATCAGGACACTTGTTAATGGACGCAACATTCTATTATGTATACATCCTCGTCAGCGAAGCGAATGCAGGTCGCCATTACACTGGGCTGACGAAGAACTTTGGCGCTCGGTTAAAAACGCACAACGCTGGTCAAGTTGCTCACACATTTAAATACCGGCCGTGGAGAATAGAAACAGCGATTGCTTTTAGCTCACGAGAAAAGGCTGCCACATTCGAGAAATACCTTAAATCTCATTCAGGTCGTGCGTTTGCTAAAAAGCACTTGGCGCGTCAGTACGGGAAGACCTCTGAATTGGATAGTGGAGAGAAAAACAACAGGGATTGATAGACTTTTGCCTATGATGCGAACGGATATCATTTTGGAGCACACCAATACTAGAAAGTATATTGTAATAGATACAAAATTTGCATCAATTATTAAATCTGGTTGGTACAGAGAAGAGACTTTTAGCAGCGCGTATCTTTATCAAATATATGCCTATCTTCGTTCTCAAGAAGGAAATGAAAAAATACCATTCGCAAATCATGCCACAGGTCTTTTACTGCATCCTTCGGTTGGAGAAATGATTGATGAAACAGTGGTAATTCAAGGACATAAGATTCGATTCGCGACTGTTGATCTTGCAGCTTCGGCAAAAGAAATCCGTCAGCGATTAATGGAGCTTGTATTGGACCAGGAGTGTCGATGGTCAATGAAACCAGGGTAAGGGGTGACGAAATGAAGCACATTTTTAAAAAGATTCATTCCGTAGAGGACTGGTTCCTAATCGCCCCACCAAAAGAGAAGGAAAAGCATTGGGTGGATGGCAGGAGCGCAAAGGAGCTTGCCAAGGCATGGTTTCCCAAACCGAGACATGAGGAGACGCCGAGGGAATTCAAGGAGTTGCTCGAATCGCGCCCGGAAATCAGCGGAATAGAATTTGAAGAAGCCGAGCCGGAACTGGTTACACACTTTGATAATTGCGGTGGGGAAGGCAGGAATGCCGATTTGGTCCTATTGGGCCAGGCAAATGGGAAGAAGATACTTGTGAGCGTTGAAGCCAAGGCTGATGAGGAGTTTGGCCTTTATGCTACTGATCATATTCGTAAAAGAAAAATGGTGGAGGGCTCCAGGGTTCCTGAACGTTTTTCGCTGATGTGCCAAGGATTGTTCGCGAGGAAAGAACCCGAGGCATGTGATTTAAGGTATCAGCTACTCACGGCCACGTGTGGGACATTAGTGGAAGCGGAAAAACGAGGGGCGGATATTGCAGTTTTTGTGATTCATGAATTCATCGGAAAGACCAAAGACAAAAAAATGCGGAAAAATTCAGACGATTTGAACCGATTCATTCAGGTATTATCTTCCGGAAAGGCCAAGTCTATTTTGCCCGGACAATTATTGGGGCCATTTTATGTTCCGGGAAACAAATATTTTCCGGGGAAAATCCCTCTATATATTGGCAAGTGTAGACGGATAGTTAAACAGGAAACTGATTGATTCAGATGATATAAGTAAATATCTTATTTAAACTTGCCAAGGCTAAAAACGGGAATTATGATATAGCATGTTTTCAAGAAAGATTAGGATAGTGGTTTATTTTCAGTTATCCGGAGAAACCGGAAAACTGATGTTGTATGGAATTGGAACAAGATTCAGTTATTTGGTAACTCCGAATAACTGGACTGATAAAATTAAGAAGTGAAGCAACTGTCCGGAAATTCCGGACAGTTCAAAATGAAGGAACAGCAACTATTAAGCAATACTTAATAGTTCAAATAGTCTGGCAAAGTATAAAAAGTCAGGTATGTTGATATAGTTCAAAAATGAACCTTTTTATCAAGTTTGCGATAAACTTGCGACATTCTTTATTGGAGTAACACTGAAACAGGATGATGCTACTGTGGTAAAAACTGTGGAAATGACTGTGGTGAAATTATATGCGAAAAAATGTTGTTAAAAAGCAATTTTGTGAGCAAGGAAATCAGTGATTTACTGTCTATATTAATAGGGTGATATTGCACCTAATTTAATATAGAAAGGAATAGAGATGAAAAAAGAAGAAAAAAGCAAAGCTGTTATAGAATCTTCAAAATTGGTGGTCTTCAAAGACAAGAAAATTCGAAGAATTATACACAATAATGAATGGTGGTTTTCAGTGGCTGATGTTTGTGGTGCCCTAACAGATAGTCCGGACGCTGGAGCATATTGGAGAAAATTAAAGCAAAGATTAAATCAGGAAGGAAGTCAGGTCGTGACATTTTGTCACGACCTGAAATTAGAGGCTTCAGATGGTAAAAAATATAAAACTGATTGCGCCAATACTGAAGGTATTTTTCGTATAATTCAGTCAATACCCGCTCCCAAAGCCGAACCTTTCAAGCGTTGGTTGGCTAAAGTGGGCTATGAGCGGGTTCAGGAGATCGAAGATCCGGAAATCGCTTCTAAACGTACCAGGGCAATATACAAGGCCAAGGGTTATTCAGGCGCTTGGATTGAGAAGCGCATGCGTGGGGTTGCCATTCGGGATGAGCTTACCAATGAATGGCAAAAGAGGGGTGTGCAGGAAGAAAAGGATTATGCCATATTGACGGCTGAGATTTCCAAAGCGACCTTTGATATGACACCTGCTGAATATAAGAAACTTAAGGGTTTGGAACGTGAAAACTTGAGAGATCATATGGATGATCTGGAATTGATATTTTCCATGCTTGGAGAAGCCTCTACAACCGAAATTGCCAGAAGTAAAAACACTAAAGGATTTGAGGAAAACAAAACAGTATCTATTGAAGGTGGTAGAATTGCGGGTAATGCACGTAAGGATTTGGAAAAGAAGACTGGGAAGAAAGTGTCGAGTAAGAAAAATTATCTGAAATCTCCGCAGGATAAAAAACTGATTAAGAAAAAATATCAGAAATAGAGTTGGTAGATGGGTTGGCAGAAAGGTTGGTAGATGAGTTGGGTAAAAGGTTGGGTGATTGGTTGGGCATACATCTTGCGACAACTTACGACAGACTTGTGACATTCAGACGAAATATTATGTTTTGCTGTAACATTACTGCGACATTTACTGTGACACGAAATATAAATTTGCTGCGCATAACAGAGAACTGTGCTCAGGTTGGATAGGGGTTATCTTTCGAGAAATTTGATAACAAGGATAAAATTATGCATGATCATCATTATCAATTAAAAATTCAACTTTTTGAAATTAAACCTAAAATCTGGCGGCGATTCATTGTGCCGGCAAATATTACCCTTGACCGGTTGCATGATGTCGTCCAGATTATTATGGGGTGGAAAGACTACCACCTTCATCAGTTTACCATCAATAATAAGCGTTATACTGAAGATCCGGAATCAAAAGAAGATGGTGCAGTGGACGGGAAATATCAGCTTAACAGATTAATCAAACGAAAAGGTTTAACTTTTGATTATTTATATGATTTTGGTGATGGTTGGAGGCATGAAATTACGCTTGAAGATAACAGATATTCTGAAGCGGAGCATCAACACCGACAAGATGATATTATCCTGAAATGTCTTGAAGGTGCCAGAGCCTGTCCTCCTGAGGATGTCGGCAGTTATCCAGGATATGGAAATTTTTGTAGAGCTATGAAATATCAAAATCATGAAGAGCATGAATCCTTAAAAGCATGGTACGCAGGTATGCCCTGGCATGATGGCGTTATGTTTGATAGTGAAAAATTCGATAGTGATAAGGTGAATTGTGAATTGTTAAAGTACTTGCGTTGGTCCAGAGACCGGGAACGATTTTGGTATGAAATGGAGTGAGCCAATTTAAGTAGTTGTGGGTAACATTGTGGGTAACTACAATTGATCCATAATGGAAGTTGTTGTTAATAAAGGGTAATTATCGCGGGTTCGATTCCCGCCGCCCCACCATTTTTGAATAGACAACCCCTCTCACCGGGCGAAGTGGGATGTAGGTTAATTAGTAAGTTGAACATGTCTGACCGAAATTTTATGCTAACTTACTAGCTAACCTGCTTCTCTGATCCCTTTTCAGGGGAGAGTAGAATATCCTCAATTCCCTAGTGTAGTGTAACAGTAATATCTTTACAGACGTCACCCCGGCGTGATTGTAGCCGGGGTCCAGAAAAAAACTTTTTAAAGAACAAATTCCTGGATTCCGGCTACAATCATGCCGGAATGACGCCAAAAAAAGTAAATATTAAAAAACGCTGGAGATACAACAAAGTCAATCATTGTAAAGCCGTTACTGTTACACTACACTAGTACAGGCAATAACCATCTAAGCATATTAAACCCAGGAGTACATATCATGAAACTGCATGTTAGTAATTTGCCGGTTGAAATCACGGAAGCTAAATTGCTGAAACTATTCCAAGCTCACGGCGAGATTGAATCCGTGTTCGTGGTCAGGAATAAAAAAACCGGTATTTCTAAAGGGTACGGTTTTGTTGAAATGCCCAAGCGGGCGGAAGCGGAGGCGGCGATTACAGGGATGAATGAACAAAAGGTTGATGAAAATACCATAGTGGTAACAGAAGCACTGCCCACTACCAAAGCTGCTGTGGCTGCGAAAAATACCGCAATTGATAAAGCCAAGAGCCGAACCGAAGGAAAACCCAGGACTAGTGGGAAACCTCCGGTAGATAACTTTAAACGCGCAGACCGTGCTACTGGGACTCGTGGCAGAGACAGCCGGCCAACAGACAGAAAAAGTGGTGGTGCTAACCGATCAGCCGGCGGATACGACGGCCAGGACAGCCGGTCACGACTAGCAGCAGGCAGACCCCGTGGCAATGCTAACCGATCAGCAGGTGGGTACCGCGGCTATGACCGACCAACAGACAGAAAAAGTGGTGGCGATAACCGATCAGCAGGTGGATACCGCGGCTATGACCGGCCAACAGACGGAAAAAGTGGGAACGCTAACCGATCAGCCGGCGGATACCGCGGCTATGACCGGCCAACAGACGGAAAAAGTGGGAACGCTAACCGATCACCCGGCGGATACCGCGGCTATGACCGGCCAACAGACAGAAAAAGTGGCAGTGATAACCGATCAGCCGGCAAACCCCGTGGTGGCGATAGTCGGCCAGGCGGCGGATCTCGTGGCAATGACAGCCGGCCATCGGGTGGATTCAAGAAAAAACGATAGTCCCCGTCCCCGTGCCCACAAAAGCTAGGGCAAGACAAGTCGAAACTATGCCCGTTCTCTGTTTTGGGAAAATGTAGAGAAAGGGATTTCTTGGGGAGGCATTATGTCTGCTAAAAACTATAAATTAGTATATTCCGATAATCCCAATAAAATGCCAAAACACCCTGATTCTAAACCCGCTTCCGGCGGCGGCAAAGCAATTTTGCGGCTCGAACGAAAAGGGCGGGGCGGAAAAACCGTTACGATTATTGAAAGACTGACAGTATCGGATGATGATTTAAAAACACTCTGCAAAGAGCTTAAACAAAAATGTGGAACCGGTGGAACCGTTAAAGAACATCATATTGAACTGCAGGGAGATTTCAGGGATAAAGTAAGATTACACCTGAGTAATCGCGGCTACCGGGTGTCCGGTTGAGATAATGGAAATTGGTACAACTAGCAGCCTGTCGGACTTAACAACAAAAGGCAGTTTTTCTAAGTTTCCCCCT